>DATNDS010000038.1:0-2098 GCA_035553215.1 Gemmatimonadaceae bacterium | reverse complement strand
CTCCTCCTGGTTCGCTGAGCATCCGCCGGTGCCCGACACGTCCATCATCGCGAATCTCAACATGGACGTGGTCACCGTGCTGGGTCGCGTGCGCGACCTCAACGTGCTGGGCGAGAACAAGTCCACGCTCGGCCCCATGCTCGCACACTTCATCCGCGCTGACGGAATGCGCATCTCGCCGGACGCCCACCCGGAAGCGGGTCACTTCTACCGGTCCGATCACTTCTCCTTCGCGAAGGCGGGAATACCCGCGGTTTCGATTGGTGCGGGCACCGACTACGTCGGCCGTCCCCGGGGCTGGGGGCTCAAGCAGGAAGATGACTACACCGCGCATCGCTACCACCAGCCGGCGGACCAGTATCAACCGGACTGGGATCTGCGCGGCACGGCGCAGATTTCGAGCATCGTGGCGCGTTTCGGCGCGGCGCTCGCCAATTCGCCCGTGGTGCCGGCGTGGAACAGGAATGCCGAATTCCGCTCGGCACGGGACTCGGTTCAGGCATCGCGGGCCGCGCCGCATCCGTGAACGACGTCATTCGGGTTGCACCGGACGTGGCCGACGCGCTCCGTGCGCGCCGGCCCGTCGTGGCACTCGAGAGCTCGGTGCTCGCGCAGGGACTTCCCATTCCGGCGAACCGCGACGCCGCGCACCGCATGCTCCAGGCGGTACGGTCGCGCTCCGCGGTGCCCGCCATAACCGCTGTGGTCGCCGGAACGCCGGCGCTCGGCGTCACCGCGGCTGAGCTCGAGCGACTGCTGGCGCGTGACGCCGTAGCGAAGGCCGCCGCGCGCGATCTGCCCTGGCTCATGGCCAATCGCCGCGATGGCGCTACCACGGTCGCCGGCGCGCTGGCTATCGCCGCAGGCGCGGGGGTGGAAGTGCTCGCGACCGGCGGCATTGGCGGCGTGCATCGCGCCATGTTCGACGCGGGCGCCGTGCGCGACGAGTCGGCCGACCTTCTGGAGCTCTCCCGCACCCCGATGATCGTGGTGTGCGCAGGCGCCAAGTCCATTCTCGACCTCCCCGGGACGCTGGAGCGACTCGAGACACTGGGCATTGTCGTGCTCGGTTATCGCACCGCCGAGATGCCGGGCTTCCTGATGGCGCAGACCGGCATTCCGCTCAGTGCGCGCGCGGACACGCCTGGGGACGTGGCGGCCATCTATCGTGCGCACCGGGCGCTGGGCCGCCCTCAGGCGGTAGTCGTCATGCAGCCACCGCCCGCGGAGCACGCCCTCGCGTCGCATATCGTGGAACATGCCGTGGAGCTGGCACTCGACCACGCTCGGCGCGAGCACGTGCAGGGCGCTCAGGTCACCCCGTTTCTGCTCGCCGAGGTCGAGCGCGCGACCGGCGGCGCGTCGCTGAGTGCGAACCTTGCGCTGCTCGAGTCGAACGCGCTGCTTGCCGCCGAGGTGGCGCGGGCGCTCGCTGAGGGAACGGAATGGGGGACTGATGCGTCATAAATTACTACCAGCTACGAGCTTTCCTATTGAACTCCCTGCCCGTCTCGCAGTACAATAGGCATACCGACAGGTCGGAGGTCGCGATCGCCATGCCAGGCCAGTTTCTGAGTTCCGAAGAGTACGACGAACGCGCGCATCAGCTCTACAATGAGGGTCAGTACGACGAGGCCCTGGACGTGCTGCGGGAGGGGCTCGCGCTCTATCCCAACGCCGTGGAGCTGCACATCGGCGCGGGCTACGCGCGGCTGGCGCGTGAGGAGTATCCCTGGGCACGCCGCACGTTCGAGCGGGCGCTCGTACTCGACCCCGAGCACGAAGACGCACTTGCCGGACTGGGTGAGACGCTGCTCAAGTTCGGGCAGCGCGAGCAGGCGCTCGAGACCTTCCGCTCCATCCTCGCCCTGGGATACGATGACGACATCGACCTCATCCTGCAGGTCGGACGCGCCCTCTTCCGCGAAGAGGAAATGGATGGCGCGCGCGAATTCTTCGAGATCGCCGTGCGCGAGGCGCCGGATCTTCCCGAAGCCGCGGCGTGCCTGGGCTACGTCAAGCATCGCCAGGGCGACGACGCGGGCGCCATTGCCAGTCTGCAGCGTGCGCTGCAGCTCGACGACTCGCACGCCGAGGC
>DATNDS010000037.1:0-2610 GCA_035553215.1 Gemmatimonadaceae bacterium | reverse complement strand
ATCTCCCAGCTCCAGCCGAAGTCGCAGCTCTCCCATTCGTAGGGGCCGTAGCGCCCGGGAATGCCGTGCGTGTGGCTGGTGATGGCATCGCGCGCGAGTGCGGCACCAATGACGCCGGCGCCGCCGGTGCGGTACATCTCCATGAGTGTGATGACGTCGCGCGGCGTGGCGAAGAGTCCCGCATCGGCGCGCGCGAGCCGCATGAAGTACGGCGAATTGTAGACGTCCGTCGCGCGGTCGTTGGCGCGCGCGCCGAGCTCTACGCGGGCGACGCGCACTCCAGGGCGCGCGAGCGGGCGCAGCGTGGCGCTCCGCATGCCGAGCGGCCCGAACACGTCGCGGTCGAGGAGATCGGGGAGCGGCAGGGCGGTGACGCGTTCGACCATGGCGCCGAGCACCTGGAAGCCCGCGTTGCTGTAGAGCACGCGCGTGCCGGGCTCGAAGAGGAGCGGGCTGTCGAGCGTGGCGCACACGTAGTCGTCCACCGGCGCGCGCCGCGCGGCGAGGTCGTTCACGCCGGGAACGTACTCGGGAAATCCGGCGGTGTGCGTGAGGAGATGGGCGATGGTAATGGCGCGCGTGTGCACCGGCGCGCCGGCGAGCGTGTCGCCAATCGTAAGATCGAACGGCAGCACTCCGCGCTCGACGAGGCGCAGGATGGCCGTCATCAGCGCCGGCTTGGTGAGCGACGCGAAGGGGAGCAGCGTGTGCGCATCGAGCGCGCCGCCGTCCGCGGCGCTGCCCCAGCAGCGCTCGGCGACGATCCGCCCGCGGTGCGCAACGACAGCGGCGGCGCGCTCGAGTGTACCCTCGGCGATCCAGTCGGAGATGGGCGCGATGGCATCCGGGAAATCCATGCGAGGGTATCTGCGCCATCCCACTCGTGATATCAAGCCGGCCGCGCGCTCGATTCCTCCGCCGGCGCCGCGGTGCACATCGGCAGAGCTGGTCGCGGCCACGCGCGGCGAGAAGTTGTCCCAGCTCGTGGTCCAAACGCTCGCGGAGAAAGTCTCCGATGAGCTCGCGTCGGCTCGCACCTGGAAGCTGACGATCCCCGAGCAGACCGAACTGCTCCGCATCCTCGCGGCGAAACCGGTCACGTCCCGTGCTCTGACGCGGGCCGTCCGTCAGGCTGCCAGGTTGTTCGACAAGGGCGCTGTTCACCAGCGGTGAGCCCGCGTACGACCGCGCCGTTTGGTCTCGAGCTCCTCACGGCGCAACACGATGTTGCCACGTTCTCTTCCGGTGCTACGGCGATGGACGCGTTCCTGCGCGCGAGCGCGCTCGCCGAGCAGTCCATGGGATTGAGCAGCGTCACCGTCGCATTGGCCAGGCGCTGGTTGCCGTGGCGATCGCGCAAGCACGTCAGGGACGCACGGGCACGGGCGGCGTATTCATTGCCGTCGACCCGAAGGATGAGTCGATGGTCGGCTGGTACGAGCGCCCTGGATTCGTTCGGCTGGGTTACGGACGCGGCGGGTCGTGATGCGGCTGTAGCAGCCGTCGTTCAGCGGCAGCGGCATCGGTCTGGCGCGTCATCGAGGGGGGCCCGCCTTGCAGTACCTCTCACATGCCAGGCATCACTGAGATCGGGCTGCCAAGCTTGTCGCACGCAACGACGAACAACGGGGCGCCGAGTGCATGACTGTCAATGGAGATCCACCGCGGATCCCTGGTCGGCGTCGTCGATCGGGTACCCCCAGTGGTCTCCAACTCGAGCGCCAGATCCTTCGTCCGCCGGTGCGCACAGTCGAGCTGCTCATGCATTTCCGAGGCGGCGTATCGCATGCTCGTGTCCGACCCGAAGGTCGCGGGTGGCGTATAGACGAAGCGAAACCAGATCTGCGCCGAGCCATCGCCCTGGCGGTTCACGCGCGAGGTATCGAGGTACACCACGAGTCCCGGCGTGCTGACGATCTCCGCCCACCCCATGCCTGCTGTGGCCTTCGACGATCCAGCGTGGCCGGACTGTCCCTGATGGTCTCTGCTGCAGCCCATGAGGAGCGAGCCAGCGCAGAGCAGCAGGACAAGCGCTGACGTGCGCGCGAGGCGGAGGGGTGCCGACGTCATTTTGCCTGGAGTGTCATCCGTCATGGCCTCACTCACGGAATTCCCGACAGGTGCTTCCCCCCTACACCACCCTCCCCGCCACCACATCCTCCGTCGTCACCACGCGTACCTCCTGGTTCTTCCAGCTCTCCACCAGCGCCTGCGTCCGCTCCGCGTGAATCGCCTTCGTGGCGTCCAGCACGAGATGCACCACCGGCACGCCGTGCGCGATGAAGCCGTCAATCGCGTACCGGTCGCACACGTCGAGCGCCACGCCGTACACCACGATCTCCGTGGGGTCCCACGCCTCCAGCAGCGTGGTCGTGTTGGGGTTCGTGAACACGTCGAACCAGTGCTTCCGGATGAGCACGTCGCCGCTGTGACTCCACAACTCGCGCGACAGCGCATCGTGCGGCACGAGGTCGGGCTCGATGATCTTCGGCGCGAAGATCGTGGTCTCCGGAATCTTCTCCGCGCCCGGCGTGCCGCGCATGCAATGCTCGGGAAACGTCTCCTGGAAGTCCGGCGTCGCCGACAGCTCGCGATCGCCAGCGGTATGAT
>DATNDS010000036.1:0-9935 GCA_035553215.1 Gemmatimonadaceae bacterium | reverse complement strand
CACGCCAACCGCCGTTCAGGTGTCCGCCTGCGCCTCGGCGCGGAAGGACGCGGCAGCCGCGCTCGCGAAGTGGAACGTGCTGCGCACACGTGAACTGGCCGCATTCAATGCAACGCGAAAGGCAGCGGGGAAGAGTGTGGTAAGGCTGCCCTGAGGCGGGGAGAAGAGGTGGGAGGGGGTGAATCAATGACGGGAATCGACCGCCCCCTCGCACCCCGCCTTTGGGAATCGGCAATCACACTGATCGGGAATCGGCAATCGGGAATGGGGAATCGGGGAGGAAGACCTCCCCACCCCGCACGCCGCCGCCTTTTTTTCACCTCCGCCTCCCCCGCTGCATCATTCCCCATTCCCACGATTCCCCATTCCCGATTGCCGATTCCCAAGGGCGGGGCCGTGGGGCGGTGGAAAATTCCCAAGGGAACGGTGGCGGGGCGTGGATCACTGCCCATTCCCGCAGTTGTGACCCTGACGCCATATCCGGGAGTCTATTCGTCGTGGACCTGCGTACGGACAGCACGCTGATCGCCTCCGTGCTCGACGGGCATGTGGACGATTACACCGTTCTCGTGCGTCGGCACAGCGCGCGGTGCACGCGATACGCCACGCGCATGCTGGGCAGCGCCGACGACGCCGACGAGGCGCTGCAATCGGCATTCCTCCGGGCGTACCGGGCGCTGCCGCGCTGCCGTGACCGCGAACGCTTCGACGCGTGGCTCATGCGCATCGTGCTGAACGAATGTCGCACGTTCGCCGCGCGCCGCACGCGGCGTGAGCGGCGTCTCGTCCGCGACGAGGCGGTGCTCACGCGGCTGGTGGCGGCGCCCGCGCAGGACGAACCGGCAGCGCTCGGCGAGGTCCAGTGCGCGCTCGATCGGTTGGATGCGAGCCTGCGGGAGGCGTTTCTGCTGAAGCACGTGGAGGACCTGAGCTATGAGGAAATGTCGGCGCTCACCGGCGTCGGCATCTCGGCGCTCAAGATGCGAGTGAAGCGCGCCTGTGCGCGGCTGCGCGAGCTGCTCGAGGGCGTACGAACGAGTGGAGGGCGCACGGCATGAGTGAAGGTGGGCGTGACGTTGCCCGGGAGGGTGGCATGTTCGAAGAGCACGACGACAGGGCCTTTGTCGAACGGATCGCGAAGCCGTTGCGCGCGGATGCGCCGCTGGCGGCGGACTTCATGAGTCGCCTGGATGCGGCCGTGCGTGCGGACTCCAGGATCGCCGGGCGCAAGCATCAGGAGCGCGGCGCGACTGCGCCATGGTGGCAGAGGCGCGTGACGCTTCAGCTTTCGCTGTCGCCGGTCGTTGGACTGGCGCTGGCGGCGGGGCTGGCCACGGTCGCCGTCCTTGGCGCGGTCGCACTCCGCGCGCCGGGTGGTGCGGGCGCCGCCGTGTCTCCCACAGCGCACCCCGTCGCAACCGCACTGGCGCCGGCGCGCACCGACACGGTGCACATCGTGCGCTTCGTGTTCATCGCGCCCGGCGCGGCGAGCGTCGCGCTGGTGGGCGACTTCAACAACTGGCAGCGTACGGCGACGCTGCTGCGACACACCGGCTCGGATGGAATCTGGACCGTGTCCGTGCCCATGAGCCGGGGCGTGCACCAGTATGCGTTCGTCATCAATGGGACGCGGTGGGTGGCCGATCCCGCCGCCGGTACCACGGTCACTGATGATTTCGGCACCACCACATCCGTGGTGACCGTCGGCAGCGGCGCCAGCTCGTAACGCGGCGCAGCGGCGGCCCGGCATGCTTCAGGGTGTACGGCGCTGGCTCGGCGCAGCGGGACGCGCCGGGTCTGGCGCGCCGGCCGGTGGCGAGCGCCGGCACGCACGCGTGCTGACCTGGCTGCTGCCACTGCTCGCCGGAATCAGCGCGAACTCGCATGCGCAGCAGCTCACCGCGACGCTGGATGCGGGCGCGAGCGTGCTGCGCTACTCGGACTCGGTGAGCACGAGCGCCGTTGCGCTGAGCCCCGCCCTGACGCTGCAGACAAACCATTTTCAGCTCAATGGGGCGGGCACGATCGCCGAGCTAGGGACGAACGCCTGGACAGGGCAGGGCAGCGTCGCGGCCGGCGTGCGCACGCCATTTGCCGCGGGTCTCGGCGGTGAACTGACTGGCGCCGCCGGCGGATCGGCACATCAGGATGGCGATCGTACCGGGCAGCTTCAGGGCGTGGCCCGGTTGTATTTCGAACGAAATCATTGGGGACTCTGGGGCGGAGCGGGTGCGGGACGCGCGTGGGATGGAGTCGCCTGGCACTCGCTGCGGATTGGAGATGCGGGAGCGTGGCTCAGTTCCGCCTCCTTTCTGGTCGCGGCGTCGGCCACGCCATCTGCGGTGGGAGATTCGCTCCGGTACACCGATTTCGGATTGAATGCGCGATGGAGTCACGCTCGCGCGTTGCTCGAAGGAACGCTCGGAGCGCGCAGTGGTCGCGGGCTTGTGAATTCCGGCGGACACACGACGTGGGGATCGCTTGGCGTCGTGCTGTGGATGACGCCGCACATTGGCATTGCCGCCAGCGGCGGCAGCTACGCCGCGGATCTGATGCAGGCCCTGCCCAATGGGCGCTTCCTGTCACTCGCGATTCGGTTCAGCGCGTCATCCGTGCCGGGGTTCCCGGCGTCCTCGCGCAGCGGGCGCGCGACAATGGTGCGCGAGGACGACCATGCCGCCCCGCCGTCGCGCGCAATCGACGTGCGACAGCTGACCGTCACGCGATCGGACAGCATGCTGGTCATCCGCCTGCTCGCCCCGGGCGCGCACACGGTGGACATGCAGGGCGACGTCACGAACTGGTCGCCACGTTCACTCACGACTGCGGGGGATGGCTGGTGGGAAGGGCATGTGGCCGCTCCCTCTGGCGCGCATCAGTTGGCAATCCGCGTGGACGGCGGGCCGTGGTCCGTGCCTCCCGGGCTGGTGGCCGTGACCGACGAATTCGGCGGAGTCGCAGGCATGTTCGATGCTCCATGAGGCATGGAAGCTTTTGTCGCACTGTGAGTGAAGCGATTTCAATGTGACGGCCGAGACGATGGATGGAGTCTTTCATTCGAACAGCCCGTGCGGCCCAACCGGCGGAAGTCGTCGCAGGGCCTTGAGCGAGGGAGAAACCATGAGACATCGTGTCATGATCGCAGTGCTGGGACTTCTCTGCGCGGCGACGCTTGCGGCACAGGGAACCGGCAGCGCAGAAACGCAGGATCCCACCGTGCGCCTGCGCGAAGTGTTGCCGGCCGCCGATGCCAGTCGCGTACTGAGCATCGTGGAGCGGGCGACCGCAAACGGGCTCCCCGGCATCGCTCTGGCGCAGCGCGCGTTGAAGTTTGCCGCGCGTGGCGTTCCGTCGGACGACATCGTTCGCGCGGTGGGTGAGCAGGCCGCACGGCAGGCGGCGGGGCGGGCGCTTCTGGATTCTGTTCGGGCACACGGCGCGAGCGGTGACGAGGTGGAAGCGGCCGCGGAAGCGCTGCGCGAAGGGGTAAGTGGTCCCGACGTGAGCACGCTCGCGAAGAGTGCTCCCTCCGGCCGATCGCTCGTGGTTCCGCTGTATGTGCTGGGCAGTCTCACCGCACGGGGACTTCCCTCCGATCAGGCATTACAGCGTGTGCAGCAACGCCTCGCCGCACGAGCCAGCGACGCGGATCTCGAGTCGTTGCCGCAGCAGGCGGAGAATGCGCGCAACGGGACTCCCGGCGCGGCCGGTCGTGCGATTGGCCTGTCACACCATCCGTCCGGCGAATCGCCCGCGGGCGCGGCGGCTCATGGCGGGCCACCGCCCGGCGTGCCGGCCAACCCTGTGGGGCACCGTCCCGCGACGACGCCGGCGGGTCCCCCCAACCATCCCGGCAAACCATGATCCCGAATCGATAGTCGCGTTTCGCAGTCGGGCAACGCGTCGAACAGCGACACTCTCGTACACATTTCCAGGAGACGGCACATGCACAGACTTTCCAGGCGTGCTCTGCGATGCGCGGCCACGGCGGCCGCAGCCACGATGCTGCTTGGCGCGCTCGCCGCGTGCGGTTCGGATTCCACGTCGAGCGGGACCGGCAGGATCTCGCTGCTGCTCACCGATGCCCCGGGCGATGTGAAGGCGGCGGTGGTCACCATTTCGGAAATCGACCTGCAGGGATCGGGCGGCACGACGGTGCTGATGAACACGCCGGTGACGACCGATCTGCTTTCGCTCGCCAATTCAACCGCGCAGCTCGTGACGGATGCCGTCGTGCCTGCTGGCAGGTACGCGCAGCTCCGCTTTGTGGTGACCGGTGCGTACATCGAAGTGGAGAACGCCGACGGTGGGACGAGCATCTACGCGTCGTCGCCCGACTACGCGGGACTGCCCTCTGGTGCGGTCGTGGCGGGTGCTCTGCAGATGCCGAGCTTTGGTGAGAGCGGGCTCAAGGTCGACCTGCCAGACGGCAGCGTGACGATCGGTTCGAGCGAGAAGATTTTGCTGGTGGATTTCAACGTGGCGCAGAGCTTCGGCCAGGTTGCGGGTGCGTCGGGCCAGTGGGTAATGCACCCGGTCGTGAAGGCCACTGACATCCAGTTCTCAGGCGGGCTCACCGTGCAAATGACGCAGGATGCGGCGCTCACGATGGCCACGCTCAACAGCGCACCGCTCACGCTCGACCAGTTCTCCGCCGTCATCACGGCTAGCGACAACAGCACCAAAACGCTGGCGCTGACCGATGCCGGCAACGGCGTGTTCCAGGCGCAGTTCCAGTATCTCGCGCCGGGGACCTACACAGTGAACTTCACCGCGCCTACGGGTGTGAGCTTCACGACCAACCCCACGGTTCCGGCCACAGCCACCGTAACCTCCGGTGAGGTGACGACGAGCGCGTTCACGCTGACCGCGGCGAGCGTGGCTCCGTAACCGGGGGATCAACGGGGTCAGGACTCAACGGAGTCAGAGTCGATTGAAGTGCTGACGGGAATGGGCAATCGGGAATGGGGAATCGTGGGAATGGGGAATCGGCCTCCCCATTTCCCATTCCCACGATTCCCCATTCCCGATTGCCCATTCCCAAGAGCGGGGTAGCGGTGCGTGGAGCGATTCCCGTCAGCACTTCAATCGACCCTGACCCCACTGCTCCCTGACCCCACTGACTTCTAGCGCTGCGCCGTGTCGGTGTGCGGGGCTGTCCAGATCACGACCGTGCTGCACAGACCTTTCCCCTGGAACTCGGCCGGGGTCTCGCTGATGCCGTTATAGATCTCCACGCCAGCGACGTCGGCAGGCTCCACGAACTGGTCCAGATCGTCCACGTTCACCAGCCGGGTGCCGTCAATGTAGACCTCGGGGTGACACGGACCGCCGAGGACGCTTCCCGTGCTGGACAAGAGCGTGTAGTGAATGTCGCCGGTGGGGATGACCTTGATTTCAGGGATACCCTGCAGGATGTCCGTGAACCGGGCCGGCCGCTGTCTCGCAATGTCGGCCTGCGTAATGAACCGGCCGAAACCCAGCGCCTTGCGCTCAAGAAATCCAGCGAGCCCCTTCAGGCGACCCCTGCGCTTCCCGTACACGGTGACGGTGCTCAACAGATTGATGCGGTCATCGAGCATCACCGTTATGGTGAGCGCGCGCCCGCTCGCAAGGTCCACGACCTTCTCCGATGGTGCGAAACCCAGGTAATGGGTCTCGACCGTTTGTGTGCCGGCCGGAAGACCGGACAGCGCAAACGTTCCATCCTCCCTGGATGTGGTCGCGATGCCGGTACCCCACACGACGAGCTGCGCGCCCGAGAGCGGCTTGCCGTTTTCGTCGAGCACCGTGCCGGCAAGTTGCGCGTTGCCGTGACGGACGGGGCCGCCGCCGGCCACGGTGCTGTCGGTCGTATCGGCATTGCGACCTGCGCCCGCGATGGCGGCGGCGCCAACGGGGATGCTGAAGTCGCGATGCAGTACGCCGCGCGACGGTATGGTGACGTCAATGATGCCGCTCGAGTTGTCGTGCGCGGTTGCGTACGCGGCAATGGGACCGGCGGTGGACAGCCCGCACTGTGCGTACCAGCCTGCCGGGTCGGCCTTCGCTGAGACATCGTGTCGCACGGTATGGATGCCCCGCTTGTTGGCCACGAGCTCCGTCCAGCTCAGGTCCACGACCCCTCCCGTCAGGCGGCCGCCCGTATCAGCGGCACGAACGAAGCCCAGCAGCAGTCCGGATGAATCGCCGGCCGCGGTGGCCGGACAGATCGCGGCCCGGATGGCGGACGCTGACGGAACGTCGAGCGCGACCTGCAACTGCGCGGTGCGCTCCACCGCGAGCGTCCGGGGCGGCACATCGAGTCCCAGCGAGTCGAGCGTCGCGTGCCAGAAGCCGATCAGATAGTCGCCCGGTTGTACGGCTGCCAGGCGGAAGGCGCCGGTGGAATCCGTGCGAACGTTGCGCATCCCGTGGATGTCGCCGCGCATGACGATCTGCACGAGGGCCCCGGCCAGGGGGTGCCCGTCGAGACTGTCGTATACAGTGCCGGAAATCGTCGCGAGCGTGCTGTCCGGGGTGACGCTCTGTGCGGCAACGGACGCGCTGGCGAGCGTCATCATCGCCAGGAGCGCGAGGCACGCGAGACCCGGGGCACGCGTGGGACTGGAGGCGCGCGTGAGGACTGCTGGTGACGTCAGTGGTCGATTGGCCGACATGCGTCTTTCTCGCCTCAGTGCGATGAGCGAGTATGGGTCCTGTACCAGAGCTTGGCAAGAGACCGGGGATGACACGGCCCTTGGGGATGACAGACAGGCCGGGATGGCGGTTAGCCATTCCGGCCTGTCCTGACCGAACAGGGAGCGCCTGTGGTCCAGGGCCGCCAGCTCGTCGCAGCGGCCGCCGGCCTTTCCCGGGGGCCGCCAGCTTTTCCCGGAGGCGGCCAGCTCTTCCCGGTGGCGGCTAGCTCTTCGCGGAAGAAAAGGAGGAAAGCTTGCCGAAGCGATCCGCGAGCATGTAGTACACCGTGACGCGATGCTT
Source organism: Gemmatimonadaceae bacterium (assembly GCA_035553215.1). GTDB lineage: Bacteria > Gemmatimonadota > Gemmatimonadetes > Gemmatimonadales > Gemmatimonadaceae > JADGGM01. Next base: position 2,954 of record DATNDS010000036.1, on the reverse strand, counting down.
GTCGTGCGAGCCCTTGAGCTTCTCGCCCACCTCGGCGATCGCGGCATCGAGTTCGCCATCACTCTGCGTGAGGCCGAGCTTCTTCCTGAGAAAGTTGTTCCGCACGCGCTCGAGTTCCCTCTTGTCCGAGAACGAGACGAGTGACGAGTCACGCTTCTGCAGCGCGATTCCGCAGTGCTTCACGATTCCCGCGATCGCCCCGTCGTCCGCGCCGGGAACGTGCATCTTCACGTCCTGCGCCCAGTCAGTCATATGCCGGTCCTCCCTGCGAGAGGTAGATCGATTGGTGCAAGGACGACGCTAGGTGTCGCGCACCGGCGCGTCAAGCGTGGACGTGGCCTGTCGAGCGCAGCCGTTGCTCGCCGCTCTTGACACTCGGACCGTCGTGCTCCATCAGCTTTGACACATGAAGACGCTTACACTCATTCTCGCCGCCGCGTGCGTGTGCAGTTCCCCGCGCGGCGCCGGAGCTCAGGAGCAGGCGCGCTGGCAGCAGCACGCCCGGAACGTCACCATCATTCGCGACGACTGGGGTATCGCGCATGTCTACGGCGTCACCGACGCCGACGCGGTCTTCGGAATGGAGTACGCGCAGGCCGAAGACGACTTCAATCGCGTGGAGACGAACTACATCAACGCGCTCGGTCGACTCGCGGAGACCGAGGGCGCGTCGCAGATCTATCGCGACCTGCGCATGAAGCTGTTCATGAATCCGGATTCGCTGCGGGCCAAGTACGCGGCGAGCCCGCCGTGGCTGCGCACGCTGATGGTTGCCTTCGCCGACGGTCTCAACTTCTATCTGTACACGCACCCGCAGGTGAAGCCGCGCGTCATCACGCACTTCGAGCCGTGGATGGCGCTCGCCTTCAGCGAGGGCAGCATCGGCGGCGACATCGAGCGGGTGGATCTGCACCAGCTCGCTGCCTTCTATGGAGACACCGCGGCGCCTGCGGCATCCATTGGTGATGGACCGCCGCCGGAACCGTCCGGCTCCAACGGCATCGCCATCGCACCGTCCATCACCGCGGATCACCACGCGCTGCTCTGGATCAATCCGCACACGTCGTTCTACTTTCGCTCCGAGCTCCAGATGGCGAGCCAGGAGGGACTCGACGCGTACGGCGCGGTCACGTGGGGGCAGTTCTTCGTGTACCAGGGTTTCAATCCGCGAGCCGGGTGGATGCACACCTCGAGCGGCGTGGATGCGGTGGACGAGTACCTCGAAACCGTCATGCAGAAGGACGGCACGTACTACTACAAGTATGGCGGCCGGTGGCTGCCCATGACATCCACGAGCGTCACGGTGCCCTATCACACGAGCGCCGGGATGGCGCAGAAGGTCTTCACGGCCTACTACACGCGACACGGCCCGGTCATCCGCAAGGATGGCGACAGGTGGGTGAGCATCAGCCTCATGCAGGTTCCGATCAAGGCGCTCGAGCAGTCGTATCTGCGCACCAAGGCCACGAGCTACAAGGCGTACCTGAAGACGATGCAGTTGCACGCCAACTCATCGAACAACACGATGTACGCGGACGCGGCCGGGCACATCGCCTACTTCCACGCCAACTTCATTCCGCGGCGCGACACGAGCTTCGACTGGACGAAGCCGGTGGACGGCAGCAATCCGGCCACGGACTGGGGTCCGGTGCTGTCGGTGGACCAGTCGCCGCACCTGCTCGATCCGAAGAGCGGCTGGCTGTACAACTCCAACAACTGGCCGTGGTCGGCCGCCGGTCCGTACAGCCCCAAGCGGTCGGACTTCCCGCGCTACGTGGAAATGGGAACCGAGGAGACGCCGCGCGGCCACCATGCGCTGCGGCTGCTCACCGGCGCGAAGAACGTGACCATGAGCTCACTCACGGCGATGGCGTTCGACAGCTATCTCCCCGCGTTCGCGCAGATGATCCCGCCGCTGCTCAAGGCGTATGACCAGTTGCCGGCATCGGACACCTTGCGGACGGCGCTCGCCGAACAGATCGCCGTGCTGCGGCCCTGGGATTACCGCTGGGGCGCATCCTCGGTTCCCACCTCGCTGGCGGTATTCTGGGGCGAGAACGTACTGCGGCGCGTCGCGCACGAGGCACGCGCGGCAGGCGCCTCGCCCATGGACTTCGTCGCCAATGGCGCCAGCGCGACGGAGCTGCTCCGCTCCCTCGCCGAAGCGTCGGCCCGGTTGACGCATGACTTCGGCTCCTGGAAGACACCGTGGGGAAACATCAATCGCTTCCAGCGGCTGGACGATGCCATTGCGTCGCACTTCGACGATGCGCAGCCGAGCGCGCCCGTGCCGTTCACCTCATCGCGGTGGGGATCGCTGGCGTCATTCGGCGCGCGGCCCTATCCGAACACGAAGAAATGGTATGGCACGAGCGGGAACAGCTTCGTAGCGGTCGTGGAGTTCGCCGACAGCGTGCGGGCGAGAGCGGTGACGGCGGGAGGCGAGAGCGGTGATCCGGCGTCGCCACACTTCCGCGACGAGATCGCGCGCTACGCGAGCGGGAATCTTGGCACGGTGTACTTCTACCGGTCGCAGCTCAAGGGACATACGGAGCGGGAGTATCATCCGGGAAGCCGGTAGTCTGCTGCAACCAGTCCTCTCTCCTGGGAATGGGCAATCTTCCACCGCACGGCCACCCCGCCCTTGGGAATCGGCAATCGGGAATGGGGAATGGGGGCGGACTGCCACCCCTATTCCCCATTCCCGATTGTCCCTTCCCGGATCAAAGGGGGCAGAGTCGATTGATTTTCATCAGCTGGCGGCGACCGGGCACGCGCGACCGTGGTTTAACCAGCTATGAAAGCGAGACAGGATTTCAGGATGGACAGGATTTACAGGATTCTCACGGTGCCGTTCCAAAAGCATTCGCCGTCGTTCAGCGAACTCACTGAAGCTTTGGGCTCGGCTCCCAACAATCCTGTTAATCCCGTCAATCCTGAAATCCTGTCTTCTT
>DATNDS010000035.1:0-7749 GCA_035553215.1 Gemmatimonadaceae bacterium | reverse complement strand
TGAGCCGGCTCGTGCCAAGCACCGCGAAGTTCATCAGCACGATGAACAGCAGGGCGACCTGCGGCGCGGTATGCACGGTCAGGCGAGCAGCAGGACGATGCCGAAGCACGCCAGCGCGCCCGCACCGGCAAGCAGTTGCGGGACGCGCGTGAGCCGCAGGCGCGCCATCGCGGATTCCACGACGCCCACGGCCACCGACACGAGGATGAGCGCCGCGAACAGCGCAGCAACCGACACCGCCGCCCCAAGCCGGGCACGCGGCACGAAGACGCTGGCCACGAGTGCGGCAAACAACGCGAGCTTGAGGGCGCTGGAGTAGAGGATGATCGCCAGATCGGGCCCCCCATGATCGAGGACGATCACCTCGTGAATCATGGTCAGCTCCAGGTGAGTGGCAGGATCATCGGCCGGCACGCGCGAATTCTCGACGAGCAAAAGAACGAACAGACTGATGCCGACGAGGCTCAGCGGCGCGGGAGTCCGGGTCCAGGCCGCCTGCAGGGGCGCGCCGAGCATCCCGCTCAGCGACAGCTCACCGGTGGCAAGTACCAGCGCAACCAGGCAGAGAAACAGCGCCGGCTCGGCAAACGTCGCAAACGTGACTTCGCGGCTCGCGCCCATTCCCTCGAAGCTCGAGCCGGTATCGAGACCGGCGAGAACGAGCGCGAACCGGCCAAGCGCGAGCAGCGCGGCGAAGGCCACGAGATCTCCCGCGAACGCAGCCGGTGCCGTACGCCCATCGAGCGGAAGAAACAGTGCGGCGGCGACGAGCGACACGAGCATGACCACTGGCCCGGCACGAAAGATCCACGTCGTCGTGGCGCTGTACACACTTCGCTTCCAGCCGAGCTTCCAGAGGTCATGATAGAGCTGCAGCACCGGAGCACCCCGGCGGCCGGTGAGCACGGACTTCGTCTTCACGGCAATACCGGGCAGCAGCGGAGCCGCCACGAGCAGAACAATGAGCGAGATCAACGCATCCCGGCTCACGACGCACCACCCGCCGCGATGAGGTACACCAGGAGCACGATTACCGCAGCAATGACGTACGCGAGGTGGAGCGAGATGCGGCCGCGGTGCAGCCGGCGAATACGATCGGCCGCCTGACCCACGCCACGCCACGCGGGCAGCACCAGCCCCGTGAGCACCGGATCCACTGCCTGCGTGGCGAACGAGTACGCCGTGCGGCGAATACTCACACCCGTCACGGGGCGGAAGAGCGCGAGCACCGGTGCGGCGAACGAGGATGCGGTGTACTGCGCGCGCGCCGTGAGCGGCATGGGGTAGGCGCAGGCCCACGTCTCCACACTGGTGCGCGACGGCTGCACACTGGAGCGCGCCCGGCGCGCCGCCCATGCGAGCGCGATGCCGGCCGCGAGGGCGATGCCGGCAGCCAGCGCGAGCACAAATACCGTCACCGGGCCATTCGCCGCGGAGACCAGCGACATGGTGTCACGTGACGCGCTACGCGCGAGCATCGAGCCCACGCGCAGCGCCGGCGGCAGCACGAGGACGGGCGCGAGGCCGGTGACGACGCATGCACCGGCCAGCACCGCCATGGGACGCGTGATGCCTGACGCGGATTCGCGGGCCTCGCGCGCGAGTGGGTCGCGCGGGTTGCCCAGAAAAATCACCGCCACCACTTTCGCGAAGCACGCGAGCGCGAGTCCACCAATGAGCGCAAGCGCCACCGCCGCCACGACGACAAATCGCGCGCTGCCTGTACCAACGCCGCCCTGGAAGAGCGATCGGTACACGAGCCACTCGCTCAGAAATCCGTTGAGCGGCGGCAGCCCCACGATCGCCACGGAACCAATGAGGAACACGGCGGCGGTGCGCGGCATGCGCTTCGCCAGCCCGCCCAGCCGCTCGATGTCGCGCGTGCCGGTAGCGTGGCCAACCGATCCGGCGCCAAGAAAGAGCAGGCTCTTGAAGAGTGCGTGGTTGAACGTGTGCAGCGCCGCTCCGGCAAAGCCCAGCGTCGCCATGACCGGATGTCCATAGCCGACGCCGAGCACGCCCGCGCCCAGCCCAAGGAGAATGATGCCGATGTTCTCCACACTATGAAATGCGAGCAGCCGCTTGAGATCATGCTGCGCCAGCGCCCAGAGCACGCCAAGGAAGCCCGACGTCGCGCCAAGAGCGAGCAGCACCCATCCGAACCACACAGGCGGCGCGACGAGAAGCGCGATGATCCGCATCACGCCATAGATGCCCATCTTGATGACCAGCCCCGACATGATGGCGGAGATGTGCGACGGCGCGGCCGCATGCGCCTCCGGCAGCCAGAAGTGCAGTGGCACGATGCCCGCCTTCACTCCGAAGCCGGCAAGCGCAAGCCAGAGCACCAGCGCGAGCACGCCGGCCGACGCGGGCGGGTGCGCCGCCAGCGACGCGAAGGTAAGATCACGCGCGCCGTTGCCCCAGATCGCAAACACGGCAAACAGCGCCAGCGTGCCGGTGTGCGTCGCTACCAGGTAGAGCAGACCTCCCCGGCGTACCTCGGCGCGCTCCGGTTCGGAGATGATGGTCAGGTATCCGGCCACCGCCATCACTTCCCACGCGATGAGGAAGGGCACGACCGCTTGCGCCGTCACGACGAGCGCGAGCGCGGCCACGAGCACGGCGAGCAGCGCGTGTGCGCCCCCCACGCGGCGGCGATCATGGTCGTGTTCCGCGTACGCCACGCCGTAGAGTGCGCACGCGCCGCCCACCAGGAAAATCGCGAGCAGAAAGACGGCCGACAGCGTGTCGATACCAAAAACCCAGTCGCCACCCGGTACCAGAGACGCCAGGCGCACGTCCGGCACGGCGGCGCCCGAGAGCACGCGGACCGCCGGGATTGCGCCGAGCGTGCAGCCGAGAACCATGAACAGGCGGAACGCGGTGTCCGACAGTGCGACGCGCCGCCAGAGTGCGGCCACGGTGAGCGCAGCCACGAGCATGAGCAGGATGCCGGCAGCGACGAGCATCATCGCGCGTCGTCCGCGCGTACGCCCCGCGTGCGCGAGTCCGCCGGCATGGTGCCGTCGAGCGTGCGGACACGAGCCAGGATGTCCTCCGACGAGGCGGCAGCGCGCAGGAACCGTCGCAGCTCCGCGTCATGCATCGCGAAGCCAAGCTGCGCGAGGATGCGCAGGTGGGCGGGCACGTCCGGGCTCACCAGTACGAACAGCGCATGCACCGGCAACCCGTCAACCGCGTCGAATTCCACAGCGTGCGCGAGCAGGCAGAGCGAGACGAAGGGACGCCGCACGTGCAGCAGAATCGGATTGCGCACGTGCGGAATCGCGATGCCATCACCAATGCCCGTGGAGCCCATGGCCTCGCGCGCCTCGAGCACCGTGACGAGGAAATCGCGATCCGCGTCGGGCGGCAGGGGCAGCACGCGCACGACCTCGCGCAGCACCTCCGCTCTGGACTGTCCCGGTACGTCGCGGTGAATCCCGCCTTCCATGAGCAGCGCGGAGAGCGGCGGCACATCGGCGGGAGTGCGCTGTGCCTGCTCGAGCAGCTTGCCCGACACCGGAACTCCCTGCTCCACCGCCCACTCCCACAGTTCGATCGCGTTGCAGTGGAACTGCTCGTTCACGCGATGCGCCGGCAGCCCACGGTTGGCGATCCAGCGGCGCACTGTCCGTTCGGGTACGCCGAGGTACGACGCGGCTTGTCGGATCGTGAGATGCATGCGGAGTGACGATGGGAGGCGTGAGCGAATGACGAACGTGTTCTCAGCGGAAGCGCGCGAACACGCGGTCTTCCGTGCGCCGAATGAGAGTCGTCACGCCGACAGGTCCGCGCGCATCGTGCAGTGCCACGAGGAAGCCCGGCTCGCGGCAGAGGCGCGCGACCTTGGCCAGCAGCGCGATCTGATCGCGCTCGCTTCGCGCGAGAAGCAGAATGAGCGTATCCGTGGCGCGACCGTCGAGCGCCCCGAAATCCACTGGTGCATCGATGCGGCCGATCGCCACGAGATCGTGCGTGGCCAGCACGCGAGGCCGGCTGCGCGGCGTGTGCAGCAGCGCCACGCCGTCCGTGAGCGCCGTGCTGCACAGCCGCTCGCGCTCGAGGATGCGCTCCACGACCACGGCAACCGACACCACTTCGGGAAAGTGCACCTGCGAAATGAACGCGCGAACCACGTCATCGCGCGATCCTGCGGGCACCAGTATGCGCGCGTTCTCGGGCCCGATGAGCTGCGCGATGTGCCGCTGCTCCGGGCCGGAATCGCCGTCGTGCTGCAGGGCGCTCAGCGAGTCCGCGTCAAGCCGCTGCATGTTGACGTCGAGCCACTCGTCCACCGCGGTTCGCCGGAAGCGCCACTGGCCGCCCACCTTGACGGCGGGAATACCGCCGCGCTCGAGCAGCCGGTACACCGTGCGCTGCGAGAGCTGCAGATACTCGGCGAGCTGTTTGGGGTTGAGAAGGTCGGTCACGTGGGAGGCAGCGGAAGGCGCGGCAATTATGGCAGGCAATGTGGTCGCCTGTCAAGCGTTGTCATAAATTGGCAACGCAATGGATTGGCGAGAACGTCTGGGCTTTGCTCAATCGGGAGTGTTCAGAGGGATTCGGGAATCGAGGATGAATTCCACTGGCTCCCAGGTCGCGTTCAGTCCAGCATCTCACGTACCAGTCCGGTCACCCTGCTCCCGTAGAGCTCGACGCTGCGCATCAGCCTGGCGTGCGAGAGCTGCCCCGCGCTGTACTTCAGGTCGAAGCGGTTGACGCCGAGCAGCTTCACGGTCCGCACGATCTTGCGGGCCACGGTTTCCGGCGAGCCCACGTAGAGCGAGCCGCGCTCCACCTCGCGATCGAACGCCGCGCGACTGAGCGGACTCCAGCCACGCTCGGCACCGATACGGTCGAGCATCTTTTTGTACGGTGGCCACAGCTCTTCCCTGGCCTGCTCGTCGGTGTCCGCGATGTGGCCGGGCGAGTGAACGCCAACGGGCAGCATCGCTTTGCCGAATCGCTCGAGCGCGCGGTGATAGAGCTCGATGAAGGGCAGGAACCGCTCGGGCTCACCGCCGATGATGGCGAGCGTCATCGGCATGCCGTAGCGCGCCGCGCGGACCACGGATGCCTGGCTCCCGCCCACGCCGATCCATGTCCGGATCGCCCCGGATTCCGTTTGGGGAAACACGCGCTGGTTGGTCAACGGCGCACGTGTGGTGCCGCGCCAGGTAACGGGCTGCTCGGTGAGGAGCGCCGCGAAAAGGTCGAGCTTCTCCTCGAACAACTTTTCGTAGTCGTTGAGGTCGAAGCCGAACAGCGGGAACGACTCCGTGAACGACCCGCGTCCGAGAATGACTTCGGCGCGTCCGTTCGACGCCGCGTCGAGCGTGGCGAAGCGCTCGAACACGCGCACCGGATCATCCGAGCTGAGCACCGTCACCGCCGACCCGAGCCGGATGCGGCTGGTGCGTCCCGCAATCGCCGCGAGCACCACCTCAGGCGCCGAGATGGCGAAGTCATCGCGGTGGTGCTCGCCCACGCCAAAGAAGTCCACGCCCAATTCATCAGCGAGCACGGCCTGATCAATGACGTTGCGAATCACCTGCGCGTACGGCAGCGGCTGACCATCGTCGCCCGCCATGACGTCGCCGAAGGTATCCAGTCCGAGTTCGATCGTCTCTGTCATTCGGTCTTCCCCTGTCAGCAGCGTTGGCATTCCAGCAGCGTCGGCGTTGCAGGAGCGTTCGCGCGCCCGTTCACGCGCCCGTTCACGCGCCCGTTCACGCGCGGGCTAGATTGCGGGTGAACCATTCACGGAGTCGCGCAATGTCCAGTGTCCTCGGCCTGCACCACGTCAGCGCGATCGCGAGCGACCCGCAGCGCAATCTCGACTTCTACGCGGGGCTGCTCGGCCTGCGTCTGGTGAAGCGCACCGTGAACTTCGACGATCCGCAAACTTACCATCTGTACTATGGCGACGAAGCGGGGACGCCGGGCAGCATCATGACGTTCTTTCCCTGGCCGGGCGCGCGGCGCGGGCGGCAGGGCGCCGGCCAGGTGGCCGTGACGTCGTTCGCCGTGCTCCCCGGCTCCATCGGCTTCTGGGTGGAGCGCCTGGTGCGGCACAGCGTAGAGCACGAGCGGCCCGCGCAGCGCGGCCGTGGATCCGACGCCGAGCAGGTGCTCGCGTTCCGAGACCACGATGGACTGATGCTCGAGATCGTCGGGCACGCCGGCGCGGAGGATCGGCCGGCGTGGGAACACGCATCCGGTATTCCTGCGGAGCACGCCATGCACGGCTTTCACGGCGTCACGCTCTGGGTGGACGAGAGTGCGCCCACTGAGCACGTGCTCGTGGATACGCTGGGCTTCCGTGCGGCGCGCGAGGATGGCACCACGAAACGCTATGTGATTGGTGACGGCGGGCCGGCGCGCCAGGTCGACGTGCGCACCGTGGGAGGATTCGTGCAGGGAGCGAGCGGTGCCGGCACCGTGCATCACGTCGCGTTCGCCGTGGAGGATGACGCCGCGCAACTGGACGTGCGGCAGCGTGTACTCACCGCGCGGCTGCACCCCACACCGGTGATTGACCGACAGTACTTCCACTCGGTGTACTTTCATGAGCCCGGCGGCGTGCTCTTCGAACTGGCGACCAATCCGCCTGGGTTCACGGTGGACGAGCCCGTGGCGCATCTCGGCGAACTTCTCAAGCTGCCGCCGCAGTACGAACCGCATCGCGCGGAGATCGAGGCCGTGCTGCCGCGCATCCATCTCGGCGTGCCGCAGTCCGCGGCCACGCTGTTCGCGGAGGCGACCGGGCCGGAGGATGTGAGCGGCGACGCACTCGGCTTCATTCACCGCTACATCCCGCCCGCCGATGATGGCGCGCTCACAGGGAGCACGACGCTGCTGCTTCTGCACGGTACGGGCGGCGACGAGGAGGACCTGCTGCCGCTGGGACGGATGCTGCTGCCGGGCGCCGGCATGCTGAGCCCGCGCGGCAAGGTACTCGAGCATGGCGCGCCGAGATTTTTCCGACGCGTGGCGGAGGGCGTCTTCGACCAGGAGGATCTCGCGCGTCGCACGGAGGAACTGGCGGAGTTCGTGCTCGCTGCGTGCGCGACATATCAGCTCGAACCGGGCGGCATCGTGGCGGTGGGATTTTCCAATGGCGCAAACATCGCATCAAGCCTGCTGCTGCGGCGACCGGGCGTGCTGCGGGGCGCCGTTCTGCTCAGTCCCATGCTCCCATTCGAGCCCGAGGTGCTGCCGCACCTCGAGGGAACGGCCGTGTTCATTGGAGCTGGGCGCACGGATCCGATCGTGCCGGTTGGCCAGGTGGAGCAACTGGCGGCCATGCTGCGGAGCGCCGGGGCGGACGTGACGGTGCACTGGGAAGCTGGCGGGCACGCCGTGGCGAAAGGCGAGGTGGCCGCGGCGCGGGAATGGATTGCGCAGTGCCTGGCAATGCGGTCACGGATCAATGGGGTCAGAGTCGATTGAAGTGCTGACGGCAATCGGCAATCGGGAAGGGGGAATCGTAGGAATGGGGAATCGGCCTCCCCATTCCCACGATTCCCGATTCCCGATTGCCGATTCCCAAGGGCGGGGTAGCGGGGCGTGGAGCGATTCCCGTCAGCACATCAATCGACTCTGACCCCAATGATCCCTGACCGCAATGCCCTGCTCGCTCCACGCCGTCCCGCGCTGCATATTGGTCCCCGCAATGCCAGACTTTCTCGAAAGCCTCCGGACCGGACTCGCCTCCCGCTACACCCTCGAGCGCGAGCTCGG
>DATNDS010000034.1:0-3114 GCA_035553215.1 Gemmatimonadaceae bacterium | reverse complement strand
GTCGCGACCGCGGCGGCCGCCGTGCGCGACCGGCTCGGCGGGTTGCAGCCGGGCATCGCCATTATCCTTGGCTCCGGACTCGGCGGGCTCGTTCGGCACATCGCGGATCCGGTCGAGATCCCCTATGCCGCCATACCGGGTGTCCCCACTCCGGCCATCCCGGGTCATGCCGGCCGCGCCGTCGCCGGCAGAATCGGTGAGGCCGAGGTGCTCGCGTACGCCGGCCGATTCCACTCGTACGAAGGGCATTCACCCGCTGTCGCCGCGCTGCCCGTTCGGGTGGCTCATGCGCTTGGCGCGCACACGCTCTTCGTATCGAATGCGGCTGGCGGTATTCGCCGCACCTTCCGGGCTGGTGATCTGATGCTCATTCGCGACCACCTCAATCTCATGTGGCGCAATCCGCTGGTCGGCCCCGTGCACCATGGGGAGCTCCGATTCCCTGACATGTCGGCTCCCTACGACCATGATCTGCTCGCCCAGCTGCGCGCCGCGGCCCGTGCGGCAGAAGTCCCGCTCGTGGAGGGCGTGTATGCGGGATTGCTCGGGCCGTCGTACGAGACGCCGGCGGAGATCCGCATGCTGGAGCGTCTGGGTGCGGATGCGGTCGGCATGTCCACGGTCCCGGAGGTTCTCGCCGCGCGTGCCGCCGGCATGCGCGTCGCTGGGCTGAGCTGCATCGCCAATCCCGCTTCGGGACTCGCTGTCACGCCGCTGGACCATGCCGGCGTGCTGCGTGCGGTCGAGCGCGCGCAGGCAGCCTTCGAGCGGGTGGTCACGGGATGGATACGCAGCATGGGGCGAAGGAGCTGAGTTCGGCCCGCTCACGTCAGGCCCTACGTAATCTTTCCCCTGCCGCATACGTCACCACACGTATACGGCAGTCCACGAAGCAATGGCATTCTCTCTCCAGGCCGGCCAGTCATTCTTGCGTCGGCGGGTAGCCGGAGCATGACGCGGCGCAGATGTGGTGGGCGCGGCGTCCTCCGGCCCATTTCGAAATGGGGAGAATTCCAATGCGTACCGTGGGGAGTGCCATGATGGCCGGATGGCTGGCGACGTTGACGTGTGTGACGAGTTTGCCGGCGCAGGTGCAACAAACCGTGCGTGTCGGCACCGAGGTTCGCGTGACCTCGATGGCGATGGAGCCGAACCGGATCAGAGGAACCGTGCTGCGCTGGCAGGGTGACACGCTGGTGCTGCGGCTGAAAGGATGCGAGGTGACGTGCAATTCGATTTTCGTAGCCAGCGATGCGATAGATCGCCTGCAGATCAATACGGGCCGCTCGCACGTGAAGGGCGCGCTGGTTGGTACGCTGGCAGGCGGACTGTTCGGCGTCCTCATCGGTGCGGCGGCGGGCAGCGGTGACTGCGGTACAGGCCCGGTCGCGCAGTCGTTTTGCGGCTTCGGCAGGGTCACCGAGGGCGGCGGCATCGGCATGCTGGCAGGCCTCGTCATAGGCGCAGCGGCGGGCGTAGGAGATACCTGGCGCGATGTGCCGGTCAGTTCGTCCACCGCCCATCTCGGTGTGCTGCCCCGCGGTTCACGCAACGTCGCGGTCACGCTCTCTGTCCCCTTCTGACGAAGTCCGCCACCACGGGAGGTACTGCCGCCATGCGCCAGACACTCTTCAGGTTCCTCGCGATGCTGCTGCTGGTTCCGCTGCCTGGTTGCGCCACGGTCTTCAATGGAACCTCCGAGGAGATTCTCATCACATCCACTCCCCGCGGAGCGACGGTCACGGTGGATGATTCGGTTGTCGGAAAAACGCCAATCACCGTAGCCATGCGCCGCACCCGGAACCACACTGCGAAATTCGAGCTCGAGGGATACGTACCCACGAGCACCACGATGCGACGCAGGACCAGCGGCCTGTTCTGGTTAAACCTGCTTTGGCTTGATGTTGCCGGCATGGCAGTCGATGCCGCAACAGGTAGCATGTACGGCTTCGACTCCACGAACGTCCGCGTGCACCTCACGAAGATGTCCGAAGTCAGATAGCGATGCGCCATCCGCGGGCGAGTCGCAGCTGATGGTGGGCGCCATCACGCGAAGTGATTGAGGGGTCCGCTTCCCTGGCCCAGGCCGGGTGCCGCCGCGATCGCGCGGTGCACATAGTCGAGCGCGCGCTCCACGGCATCGGCGAGTGCATGGTCGAGGGCGAGATGCGCGGTGATCGCGGCGGAGAGAGTGCAGCCCGTACCGTGCGTGTGCCGCGTGCGCAACCGCTCGTGCACAAAGCGGCGTATGCCGGTGCCGTCGTGGAGCACATCGGTCGCGTTGTCGCCCTCCAGATGGCCGCCCTTCACGAGTGCGGCGCCTGCTCCCAGCGCCATGAGCGCGCGTGCGGCGCGCTCCATGTCATCCACATCATGAATCGCCAGGCCAGTGAGGATGGCCGCCTCGGGTACGTTGGGCGTGACCAGCGTCGCGAGCGGCACCAGCTCGTCCCGAATCGCCGCAATGGCATCCGCTTCCAGCAGCGGATCGCCCGATGTGGCGACCATCACGGGATCCAGGACGTACGGTGCAAGGTGGTGCGCACGAATTCCGCGTGCGACCACGGCAACGACACCCCGGTCTGCGAGCATGCCGCTCTTGAACGCGGCAGGCCGGAGGTCCGAAACCACGGATTCGAACTGCAGTGCGACCAGCGGCACCGGCACCGCCATCCACTCGCGCACGCCGAGCGTGTTCTGCGCCGTGATGGCGGTGATGACGCTCGTCCCGAAGACCTCGAAGCGCTGGAACGTCTTGAGGTCAGCCTGGATGCCTGCTCCCCCGCCGGAATCCGACCCCGCAATCGTGAGTGCAATCCGCATGCGCGAATGATGGATGCGCACGTCGCGGTGGACAACGCACCGTGTGACCAACCGCGGCCGGCGCCAGTCATCCAGCGGGTGCACGTCGTGCGCCCGGTCCTCCACCCGCCGGCCATGGATAGTGCACCGCACTCCGCCCTCATCGTGTCTCGCAGCGATGCCACCATTCGTGTCATCTCCGATCTCCTGCGCGGCGGATTCTCCGATATCACGCTGATTGACCTGGCGCGTACGACGCCCGACGTGCTCGAGCGGCTGGCCAGTGGCGGAGTGGAAGTCGTGCTGCTGGAC
>DATNDS010000033.1:0-10221 GCA_035553215.1 Gemmatimonadaceae bacterium | reverse complement strand
ACCTCGACGTGGATACGCTGCGCGCGCTGGAGGAGGCGCTGGTGGGATTCGCCGGGTGCGCGGTGGTGATCACGCACGATCGCTGGTTACTGGATCGCGTGGCCACGCACATGCTGGCGTTTGAAGGAGACAGCGAGGTGGTGTGGCACGAGGGTTCGTATCGCGACTACGCCGAGGACTTCCGGAAGCGGAAGGGCGCGGATGCGGATCGGCCGCACCGGATCAGGTACCGGAAGCTGGTGCGGGCGTAACGGCTTCAGGCAGGGGCAACATAGGGGCAGCCCATGGGGCTGCCCCTATGTTGCATTGGCCCTACACAGGGGCAGCCCCTGGGGCTGCCCCATGGGCTGCCCCTGTGCCGGCCCGGTTGCTTATCTGCATATTGGCACGTCTGCCGGGTGCTCACGCTGGTGCCGGTCCGCGACGCCATCCTGCTGTACTCCGCTCGACTCCCGCGAGCCTCCCAATGCGAATCGAGTACGTTGCTCACCCTGAGGACGTTGGTGCGTTCTACACGCACTGCTGGCGCCGGTCCGGCTATTTCCGACGCCGGATGGCGCTCTTCGCACTTATCCCGGTATTCATTTTTCTCGCTCCCCCGCTGCTGGGTCATCGGACGCCGACCGTGTTCGAGCTCGGTGCCGCGCTCGCGTTCGCGCTTCTGTCTCCCGTGCTCGTGCTCCTCATCGCGCGCTGGCGCACGAAGCGAGACCGTCGGGTTCTCGAGATTGGCCACGAGGGGATCACAACGACCATTGGCCATCTGCTTGCCAGCATTCCGTGGAGCAGAGTGGCCGCCGTCGATGTCACGCCGGAGCACGTGTTCATTCTCGGCACCAATCTGAATGGCTTCGCTATTCCACAGAGGGCATTTGGAAGCGAAGCGGAGCGAGCTGAGTTCATCCAGAACGTGAACGAGTATCGGGCCAACGCGGACCGCAGTGACAACGGCCCTTCTCCGTCCCATGAGGCGACCGCGAATGACCACACGATGCGCGATCTCGATGCAACCACAGTCGCCTACGCGACATTCAATCGTCGCGTTCGCGCACTGCTTATCGACACTGCGGTCATTGCCGTCGGCCTGGTGGTGCTGGTGATCGCTGACAGCGCGTGGGGTGACCTGCCTGGAATCGGCCGCGTGGAGCTGGTGCTGATTGTTGTCCTCCTCGTGTTCTACGAACCCATCTTCGTCTGGCGCCGCGGTGCGACGATCGGGCATGCGGCGGCGCGGGTACGCGTTGTTGCCGATGCGACGGGCCGGAACCCGACGCTCGTGCAAGCCTTCGGTCGCTATCTGCTCAAGTGCATTCTCGGGCTGCCATCGTTCATCACGGTGGCTCTGACGCGCCGGCACCAGGCGGTCCATGACGCTCTGACGCGAACCACTGTGCGCGTGCTGGATCTCGGCGACATGAAGGCGACCGATTTTCACCTGGAGCGTGTAGCCCTTCCTCCGGGCCAGTTGCCGAGTGCGGGACGGCGGCTGCTCGTCATCGGCCTGTATCTATTCGCGGCGTTCATCGCGCTCGGCGTCGCGAGCACCGCGTTCGTGTCGAGCGATTGCGTCGATGCGCGTCGCTGCACGTCCCCTGACCATCTCCGCGAACAGGTGATCCTCATCGCCTGGCTCGCGGCATCATTGGTCATCATTGTGGCAGGCTGGCGTGGGCGACTGTTCGGCAGTCGCCTCCGACGACCGGATGCCGCGCCGCTCGAAATGTGACCACGTTCCACCGACACCTGGTACGCAATCACTCGTATCGGTGTCCAGGATTGATGCACCCCCTTGACACATCTGCAGGTCAATTGTAAACTGGCCGCCTTGGGAGTCGCGTCCCGATGTTCATCAGTCGATTCTTCCTCGCGCGCTGCGCGTGAAGGACGACGACCTTCAATGCGCTGGGCGCATTGAAGCGATCATCGGCGGCGCGATTCTTGTTTGTGCGGCATACGTGTGGGGGCTGGCGCGTTGCTCAGCTCCCACTCGGACGAGAGACGTTCATTCGGAGCACACACGATCTCATGATGGCATTCACGACTTCTCCGATCGCTGGCTTCCGGCAGACTGGCTCTGGCCAGTTAGTCGGGGCGCAGGCTGTTCAGCTGAACAGCTTCGGGGAAGACGTGTGCCTGTGGAGCTCGATCGAGCTCCGGCTCGACGTGGATCGAAGTGCTCCGCTGTCAGTCGGCGATTCGCGGAAGTATTGCGGCATTACAGCGCACGCACTTCGCAGCGAGGCAGGCAACAGGTCGTTCCAGGCGCGACAAATCATCGGTGCAGGAACCGGGACTGGAGGGTGCACGCAGTAACGTGCGTGCGATGTCCCCGGATTCGGGAGCGATACCTCATGCCCCGCCTGTGCCGAGTGCCAGGCGGGGCTCTTTGTTTCGGCGCTCCGATGCAGCTCGTACACGACGCGCTCAGCGTCGACCGCTGTTTGACAAGTGATGGTCTGGGGAAACGCAGTTGCAGGACGTGGTCCGTCACCGGCCGACGGGGCGAGGCGCTCGAACAGAAGGACACGCGACTCCCACTGTTCGGTACGGGTCGAGTGTTCGTCGCGCCGGCGGCGGATCACATCGGGGCCAGGGATAAAAGTACCTGGTCACGAACCAGCGGGTCGCAGGTTCGAGACCCGTCCCGTTAATGCACCATGCTCATGGGCCTGTAGCTCAGTTGGCAGAGCGCCACGCCTCGCCACGCATTTGTCCGCGTATCGGGCCGACGGCCGAGGCTTATCGATAGTAATCGGGAGGTCGCAGGTTCGAGTCCTGTCGGGTCCATGAGCCGCTTCATTCGCCTCTTTTCTCGTTCCACTCGGTCGCCCCGATTCGGTTATCCGACACGCACACCCTGGCTTGCAACACGGGTCGCCAGGGGCCGAATTGGAAATTTCATCCGCGTGGTTCGACTGGTTGCAGATCGGCGCGTATGGGAGTTGGGCGCGCGCCGCCGGGTCGCGCCGTGACGAAGATTCGACGTCACTTTCGTCGCGGAAATTCCCGCCGTCCCGGTCTTCCATGTCGTTGTTCCGCTTCGTTGTTCCGCTGTGGCATGGCGCGAGTGCGCCCTCGCCATCTCTCGTCTGCATCGCGCGATCGATGTGGGCCGACGGTCGAGGGTTATCCGGTCAGGCGTAAGCCAAGGGGTTCGAGTCCCTGGCTCGTCCATGTCACAGCCTTCTTTGCACGCGCGGGTCGCCGCTGCCGGGTTATCGACACTCTCAATCGAGATACCCCTGTCGTTAGGGGACCCGGCCGCATCATCTCATCCGCGCATTCTCAATTCACCACTCGACCACAGGAGGGCGAGCAATGATCGACTTCACGCAGTACTTCGCGACTCGCCTCCGGCGTCTCATCACGCCGCAGGCCGAGCCGATCCCCGGCACCACGCAGGTGCCCAACTCGGCGGGCGCCTTCACATGGGGCCTCGACACGTGGGCTCGTCTCGACCGGTTCCTCATCCTCGGCAGCGAGAGTGGCACGTACTACATCGGCGAGCGGCACCTGACGCGCGAGAACGCGACCGCCGCGCTCGAGTGCGTCATCGCAGACGGTGTACGTGTCGTCCGGCGTGTGGTCGAGATCAGTCAGGCGGGACGCGCGCCGCGGAACGACCCGGCGTTGTTCGTGCTGGCGATGGCGGCGGGCATGGGCGACGATGCGACGCGTCGCGCGGCGCTCGCCGCGCTGCCCGCGGTCGCGCGCACCGGAACACACCTCTTTCACTGGCTGCAGTACGTGACGGCGTTCCGCGGTTGGGGACGCGGTGTGCGCAGCGCCGTCAGCCGCTGGTACACGACAAGGACGCCAGCCGATCTCGCGTACCAGTTGCTCAAGTATCAGGCGCGCGATGGCTGGTCGCACCGCGATGCGTTGCGGCTCGCGCACCCGAAGGCGCCTTCGGTCGGGCACGACCTGCTCTTTCGCTTCGTCGCCAAGGGCTGGGAAGGTGTGCTCGAGCGGAAGGGCGTGTCGGATGTGGATGTGGTCGAGCGGATCGAGGCCGTACACGCGATCCGCAGCATGACGCCCTCGGAGGCGGCCAGCGTGATCCGGATCTACAGGCTCACGCGCGAGATGGTCCCCACCGAGCTGCTCACGCATGCGGTGGTCTGGGAGGCGCTGCTGGACGGCATGCCGCACACGGCGCTCGTCCGGAACCTGGGTGTGATGAGCAAGCTGGGTCTGCTCGTGCCGGCGAGCGATGTCGCACGCACGGTCGTCGCCCGCCTGGGCGATCGTGATGCCATTCGCCGCTCACGCGTGCACCCGGTGGCGTTGCTCGCGGCAATGAAGACGTACGCGCAGGGGCACGGCATGAAGGGTCAGGGGAAGTGGACCCCCGTGTCGCAGGTGGTGGACGCGCTGGACGGCGCCTTCTACCTAGCGTTCGAGAACGCGCGATCGACGGGCAAGCGCATCATGCTCGCCCTCGACGTGTCGGGCTCGATGGTGTCGAGCGTGCACGGACTGCCGTACGTGTCGTGTCGCGAAGCGTCTGCGGCAATGGCGCTCGTGACGGCCGCGACGGAGCCGAACCACCAGTTCGTGGCATTCACGCGGGGCAACTACCCGTCAATGTGGTCGGCGACGCACGGCTTGCGGTACGACACGGGACTCGCGCCGCTCGCGATCTCGCCGCGGCAGCGGCTGGATGACGTGCTGCGGGCGACGAGCGCGCTGGAGTTCGGCGGTACGGATTGCGCCCTGCCGATGGTGGAAGCGCTGAAGCACCGCTGGGCGGTGGATGTCTTCGTGGTCTACACGGACAACGAGACGTGGGCGGGGAACATCCACCCGGCGCAGGCGCTCCGCGAGTACCGGGAGCGCATGGGGATCGCGGCGAAGCTGGTGGTCGTCGCGATGGCATCGAACGGGTTCACCATTGCGGACCCGGACGACGCCGGGATGCTGGACGTGGTCGGGTTTGACACGGCCACGCCGCAGGTCGTGAGCGATTTCGCCGGCTAGGTGTGCGCGGAGCGGGTTGCCGCGCCGCCTCCGCCGGCGGTCGCGCACTGCAGGACATGGGGCTGCATCGTGCAGCCCCACCACTCTACACACACCGACACCATGATCAACAGGCTCAAGGATTACTTCGAGGATCCTCGAGAGCCGGAGAACCAGGACGATTTCTTCGAGATCGAAACGCCCTACGACTACTTTGCAGTCTCTCGTGAGACCGCGATGGAGATTGAGCGGCGGCTCGCGCAACTCCCGCCTCCCCGCTGGGTCGCATTCCGCGATCTGGCAGGAGCGGTGCATCGGGTGATCGCGGCGCACATCTACCGCATTTCCGAATGCACGATGGAGCAGCGGTCCGCGCGGCGCGCGTTCTTCCGCGCCCGGCGACAAGAGGACAAGGCAGACCGTCGTCCCGGAGAGGATGACGACTGACCGCAGGATTTCCCCT
This sequence comes from Gemmatimonadaceae bacterium, assembly GCA_035553215.1. GTDB lineage: Bacteria > Gemmatimonadota > Gemmatimonadetes > Gemmatimonadales > Gemmatimonadaceae > JADGGM01. The sequence continues at coordinate 4,799 of DATNDS010000033.1, read as the reverse complement.
ACCATCACCTGTCACGACGGTCGCTACCAGGCGCATCAACACGCCATTGAGGTCAGCATGAAGATCTTCGGCACGCACGACGAACAAACCATCATCCAGTTCCAGGACGTACGCTCGCGCGCGGTGAACGCGGCACTCATGGCCGACGGCCACGTGGGCTACGTGATGCCGATTGGCGGTGTCGCGGCGTATCGCGGCCAGGTCTCGGTAATGGGCGTTGGGTTCGATATCGCGTGTGGCAATGCGGCCATTCGAACGGACGTGGCGCTCGACGCACTCGGCGACAGCGACGCGCGTGTGCGTGAACGGCTCACGACGGTTGCGGACGACATCGCGGCCGCGGTGAGCTTCGGCATCGGTCGCAGGAACACCGCGGACGACGCGCCGGTGGATCATCCGCTGTTCGAGGATCCGGCGTGGGGTGCCGTGCCGCCCAGGCACCGGCAGGCGTTGCAGGTGAAGGCACGGCAGCAGCTCGGCACCGTGGGAAGCGGCAACCACTACGTGGACGTATTCGTCGATGAGACGGGCGCGCTCTGGGTGGGTGTGCACTTCGGGAGCCGAGGCTTCGGGCACACGGTGGCGTCGGCATTCCTGGCGCTGGGGCAGGGAAAGCCATGGGGCGAGCGGGTGCCCGAGCGCGAAGTGCTGCTCGACCTCGCGCAGCCCATCGGCCACGACTACTGGCACCTCATGTCGCTGGCCGGGCGCTACGCGTACGCGGGGCGCGAGTGGGTGGCGCGCAAGGTCGTGTCGATCCTCGGTGCGAGGGAGCTGGAGCTCGTGCACAACCATCACAACTTCGCGTGGAAGGAGACGCACGAGGGAGAGGAGGTAGTCGTGGTTCGCAAGGGCGCGACACCGGCGTTCCCGGGTCAGTTGGGGTTCATCGGCGGCTCGATGGGCGACGACGCGGTGATCGTGCGCGGGGCAGTGGTGCCGGAGGATGAGACGCCGGAGGTTGCTGCCGCGCAGCGCGACGCGCTGTACTCGACAGTGCACGGCGCGGGACGCATCATGTCACGCACCGCCGCGGCAGGGAAGCGGAAGCGCCGCACCGGAGAAGTGATCACGCCGGGGCGCATCACGCCGGAGATGATGCGCGAGTGGGTGACGGAGAAGGGCGTGGTGCTGCGCGGCGGCGGGCTGGACGAAAGCCCGCACGTCTACCGGCGGCTGCCGGAAGTGCTCGCCGCGCAGGAAGGGACGATTGAGGTGTTGCACACGCTGCGTCCGCTCATCGTCGTGATGGCGGGGGCGAACGAGTTCGACCCGTACAAGGATTGAGCGGCAGTGGCGCGCCGCTCGATCCACCACTGGCGGCGTCCGGCGCTGTGTGCGACGTACATGGCATGGCCTGGGCGCCGGAATTCCTTCTAGTTGACGATTCATGCTGCTCACGATCCGGACGACACACACGCCCGCCACCGATCTCGGCTACCTGCTGCACAAGAACCCCGCCCGCGCACAGTCGTTCGAGCAGTCCTTCGGGCGGACGCACGTCTTCTATCCCGAGGCGTCGGCCGAGGCGTGCACGGCGGCACTCCTGCTCGATGTGGATCCGGTGGGACTCGTCCGTGGCCGGCGCGGCCCACGCGGAGAAGGTGGCGCGCTCCAGCAGTACGTGAACGACCGCCCGTACGTCGCCAGTTCGTTTCTGAGCGTGGCGATTGCGGAGGTATTCGGCACGGCGATGGCCGGTCGCAGCAAGGAGCGACCGGAGTTGGCAGCCACGCCCATTCCACTCTCGGCGCGGATCGCCGTGCTGCCGTGTCGCGGCGGCGAAGAGGTGCTGCGCCGTCTGTTCGAACCGCTCGGCTACGCGGTCACGGCCACGGAGCATCCGTTGGACGAGAACAACCCGGAATGGGGGCCGAGCCGCTACTTCACCGTGGAGCTCACCGCCACCACGCGGCTGAACGAGTTGCTCACGCATCTCTATGTGCTGATACCCGTGCTCGACAATGAGAAGCACTACTACGTGGGCACGGACGAAGTCGAGAAGCTCCTGCACCACGGCGAGGGGTGGCTGTCCTCGCACCCGGAGCGGGAGATGATCACCAGCCGCTATTTGCGGCATCAGCGCAGCCTCGTTGACGAGGCCATCGGACAATTGGTTGCGGAGGAGGAGCCGAATGCCGACGAGTCCGAGGAGCGGCACGATGCGGAGGAGACGACGATCGAGAAGCCGCTCAGCCTGAACGAGCAGCGCCTCGCCACGGTGCTTGCTGCACTTCGCGGGAGCGGTGCACGACGCGTCGTGGATCTCGGGTGCGGGGAAGGGCGGCTGACCGCGCTCCTGCTTGGCGACAGGCAGTTCGCGGAGATCGTCGGCATGGACGTGTCGTACCGGTCGCTGGAGATCGCGAGCACACGGCTCCGCCTCGATCGGCTGCCACCGATGCAGCGCGCACGCATTCAGCTGATTCACGGTTCGCTCATGTACCGCGACTCGCGCATCACTGGTTTCGATGCGGCGGCCGTCGTGGAAGTGATCGAGCATCTCGATCCGCCGCGGCTCGCCGCGTTCGAGCGCGTGGTGTTCGAGTTCGCGCGACCCGGGACGGTGGTCATTACCACACCGAACGCCGAGTACAACACACAGTGGCCGAGTCTTCCGGCGGGAAAGTTCCGGCACAAGGACCACCGCTTCGAGTGGACGCGGGCGCAGTTCGAGGAGTGGGCGGGGGCGATCGCGGATCGCTTTGGCTACGCGGTGCGGTTCACGCCGGTGGGGCCGGTGGCGCCGGAAGTCGGCTCGCCGACGCAGATGGGGATCTTCTCGAGGAAGGACACGAATGGCTGAGCAGCTGACGATGGGTCCGACGGCCGGTAGTTCCGATCGGAAGCTCACAATTCCGGAGCTCTCACTCGTAGTCCTCGTCGGTCCATCCGGCAGCGGGAAGTCGACGTTCGCCCGCACCCACTTCGGGCCCTTCGAGACGCTCTCATCCGACTACTGCCGTGGCTTGGTCTCGAACGACGAGAACGCGCAGTCGGCATCCACGCCGGCCTTCGAGGTGCTGCACGTCATCGCCGCCAAGCGGCTCGAGCACGGGCTGCTCACCGTCGTGGATGCGACGAACGTGCAGCCCGAGGCCCGGAAGCCGCTCGTCGAGCTTGCGCGTCGGTATCACGTGCTGCCGGTCGCCGTCGTCTTCGACATCCCCGAGCGCGTATGTGAAGCGCGGAACCGGGAGCGGCCCGACCGCGCCTTCGGGGCACACGTCCTCCGGCAACAGCGCAGCCAGATGCATCGCTCACTGCGGAATCTGGCGCGGGAGGGCTTCCGGCACGTGCACGTCCTGCGCTCGGTGGCCGACGTCGACCAGGTCACGATCGAGCGCCAGCCGCTGTGGAACAACCGCAAGGCGGAACATGGACCATTCGACATCATCGGCGACGTGCACGGCTGCGGCGACGAGCTGGAGGAATTGCTCGCGACGCTCGGCTACGCGCGCGATGAAGCGAGTGTCTGGCGGCACCCGGCTGGTCGCAAGGCAATCTTCGTCGGCGATCTCGTGGATCGCGGCCCCCGCATCCCGGACGTGCTGCGCATCGTGATGGGCATGGTCGAGGCGGAGACAGCGCTCGCCGTACCCGGGAATCACGATGTGAAGCTTCTGCGGAAGCTCCGCGGGCGCGACGTGCAGATCACGCACGGGCTGCAGGACTCGCTCGCGCAACTCGAGGCGGAGGCGCCGGAGTTTCGCGCGCGCGTGGCCGAATTCATCGACTCGCTCGTGAGCCATTACGTGCTGGACGATGGCAAGCTCGTCGTCGCGCACGCCGGGATGAAGGAGTCGATGCAGGGACGCGGCTCGGGAAAGGTGCGCGACTTCGCCCTGTATGGAGAGACCACGGGGGAGACCGACGACTTCGGGCTGCCGGTCCGCTACAACTGGGCGGCCGAGTATCGCGGACCGGCGATGGTGGTCTACGGCCACACGCCCGTACCGGAGCCCGAGTGGCTCAACCGGACGATCAACATCGACACCGGATGCGTCTTCGGCGGCCGGCTCACGGCGCTCCGTTATCCGGAGCGGGATCTCGTCTCGGTGGCGGCGCACGCGACGTACGCGGAGCCCGCGCGGCCGTTCCTGGCGGAGCGTCCGGCGAATCCCGTGCTCACCTCGCAGCAGCAGCTCGACGATGTGCTCGACCTGGCGGATGTGACAGGGAAGCGCATCGTGAGCACGGCACTGCATCACAACGTCACGATCCGTGAGGAGAACGGCATCGCGGCGCTGGAGGTGATGAGTCGCTTCGCGGCGAATCCCAAGTGGCTCATCTACCTGCCGCCGACAATATCACCTTCGGAAACGACGAGCGAGCCCGGGTTGCTCGAGCATCCGAAGGAGGCGTTCGCGTACTACCGGAACGCGGGCGTGCCGAAGGTCGTGTGCGAGGAGAAGCACATGGGCTCGCGCGCGGTGGTGATCGTGTGCCGCGACGACGATGTGGCACGCCGGCGCTTCGGGGTGGCAAGCGAGGGGATCGGGGTCATCTTCACGCGGACTGGCAGACGCTTCTTCGATGACGGCGCGCTCGAGCAGGAGCTGCTCGGCATCGTGCACGAGGCGCTCGATCGTTCGGGGTTCTGGGACACGCTCGGGACTGACTGGGTGTGTCTCGACTGCGAGTTGATGCCATGGTCGGCGAAGGCGCAGGAACTCATCCGGCAGCAGTACGCGACCGTCGGAGCGGCTGCGCGCTCGGCCTTACCGGAGGCGGTGTCGGCACTGGAAGCCGCCGCTCGTCGAGGGGTCCTGGTCGGTGATCTGCTCCCGAACTACACG
>DATNDS010000032.1:0-2505 GCA_035553215.1 Gemmatimonadaceae bacterium | reverse complement strand
GGCGCCTTCCGCACCGACGACGGGGGCACAACATGGAAGCCGATCAACCGCGGCCTGCGGTCGGAATACATCCCCGATCCGAACGCCGACGTCGGCCACTGCGTGCACCGCATCGCGATGCACCCTTCGCGTCCGGATGTGCTCTTCATGCAGAAGCACTGGGACGTGATGCGCACCGATGACGCGGGCGAGAACTGGAAGGAAGTGAGCGGCAATCTTCCCACTGATTTCGGCTTCGCGATCGACGTGCACGCGCACGAGCCGGAAACCATTTTCGTGGTTCCCATCAAGAGCGACTCCGAGCACTTTCCGCTCGACGGCAAGCTGCGCGTGTACCGGAGCCGCACGGGCGGGAACGATTGGGAAGCGCTCACGAACGGGCTGCCGCAGAGCAATTGCTACGTGAACGTGCTGCGTGACGCGATGGCGGTGGACCGGCTCGACTCGTGCGGTGTGTACTTCGGCACGACGGGCGGCCAGGTCTACGCCTCCGCCAACGGGGGCGACAGCTGGGCACCCATCGTGCGCGATCTCCCGTCGGTACTGTCCGTGGAGGTACAGACGCTGTCATGATTCGCGTCGTGCTGCCGCCCCACCTGCGCACGCTCGCGCGGGTGGGGGGCGAAGTGGAGCTCCAGGTGAATGGACCGGCCACGCAGCGTGTGGTACTCGACGCGCTCGAAGCGCGCTACCCGATGCTGCGCGGCGCGATCCGCGACCACGACACGCTCAAGCGGCGAGCGTTCGTGCGCTTCTACGCGTGCGAGCAGGACCTGTCACACGAGCCGCCGGACGCATCGCTCCCCGAGGAAGTCGCCGATGGAATGGAGCCGCTGCTCATCATAGGGGCGCTGGCGGGAGGGTAGCGGGGAATCTGCAGACAGGTGGCGATCGACTGCCATTCGACGAATTCCTCGCGCCTCCGGTGCGGCCACGCAGCCTCACGTTCGCTCGGGAAGATCCTCGGTAAACCGGGTGCCAATTGCCGAGGCGATCAGGGCGAATTCACGGCTGTTGTGCGTCGCCACGGTGGCGCCGACATCGCGCGCCGTCAGCGCAATAAGGATGTCGTTGAAGAAACCCTGGCGCTCGAGGCGTGTGCGGTTGGATTTGTCCCGGCGAAACGCCTCGAGATCCGCAACAGTGTCCAGCGCGCGCTCGATCGTCTCCATTTCCGTCGCGGCGCCGAGGATCTTCCGTGCGCGGTCAATCTTGCCTTGCGTGAGAACCCAGTTCTTGCAGCGACGCTGGACATCGGCGCCAGCGCGCGCGCCACCACTGGAGTTTCGCGATGACGAATTGATCGGAGGATTCCGCGGGATCTGACCATTGGCGGATTCCTCGTCTGTATGCGGACGGGCCTTACACAGTCAGCATACCGATGACCGGTGAATGATACATCTGACCGCGCACTTCAGTTTCTGCATGCCCGCGAAGATGCGCGTGCCCGTCTGGCCGCAGCGACGTGCAGTCGGCCGCGCTTGCGGGAGCGCGGCGCCGGACGGACGACGATCTCTACATCGCGCACGTGAACGCGCCAATCTTCCGTACGGTGAAGAATGCCAGGAGCCTGGCGAGCGCACCCGAAGCCAGCACACTCGAGTTTTGATCGGGCGCCTTCCGCGTGCTCGCTCGGCTCGGTTCAGCGCGGTCCACGCGCGGTGGCTCTCAGCCCGTTCGAGTGGTAGTTTGGAGTGAATTCTCCCGGGAGCGCCACGTGGTCTGGCAGGAGTTCATTACGGTAGACCCGGCGGTCTGTCATGGTAAGGCGTGCATCCGCGGTACACGCATTCCCGTCTCGGTCGTGCTCGACAATCTGGCCGCCGGCGCCACCGCCGAATCGCTGCGCCAGAGCTATCCTACGCTGCCGCCCGAGGCCACCCATGCGGCCTTGGCCTACGCAGCCGAACTCGCGCGCGAGCGAGTGGTCACGCTACCCGCGGCTTGAGGGCCGCGCGTGCGCTTTAAGGTGGACGAGAACCTCCCGGTCGAAGTGGCCGCACTATTGCGCGACGCGGGTCACGCAGCGGACACGGTCCAGGATGAAGCGCTGGCGGGCGCGCCCGATGCGCTGGTCAGTACAATTGTCCGGGCTGAGCAGCGGGCACTGGTCACGCTCGACTTCGATTTCGCGGACATCCGGACGTATCCACCGGCGGAGCATGCCGGCATTCTTGTGCTCCGGCCCCGCACGCAGGACAAGGAGACCGTAATGCGCTTGCTGGCGCGGACGCTGCCAGTCCTCTCTCGCGAGCCGCTTGCGAGGCGGCTCTGGATCGTGGAGGAGACGCGGATTCGGGTCCGAGAGTGAAACGGAGCCGCCGCGGGACCCTGCGCATGGCGGTCGTTGAACCTGGCGAACGACGTATGGACCGCATGGGCGCCGGCGTGCACGCCGGTTGATTCGTTCGCGGCCTACTGCGAGCGTTGCACAGCGACAGCATCTGAAGCAACGGGCAGACGGAGGGTCAGGTGAACCGCCTCACGCTCGTCAAGCGAACGATG
>DATNDS010000031.1:0-67229 GCA_035553215.1 Gemmatimonadaceae bacterium | reverse complement strand
GATCCACATGCCCAATCGTCCCCACGTTCACATGCGGCTTCGTCCGCTCAAATTTCGCCTTGGCCATGGCTCGTTACTCGTTACTGGTTGCTGGTTGCTGGATTCACGACGGTCGCTGGTCGCTGGTCGCTGGTCGCTGGTTACTGGTCGGTGGTCGTTACCAGCGACCAGCGACCAGCCACCAGCGACCACACACCGTACGAGCTCGCGATCGGGATTGAACCGATGACCTCACCCTTACCAAGGGTGTGCTCTACCAACTGAGCTACGCGAGCATAAAAACAGGTACCGATCTCACCGGCACCCATGATCTCGAACTGCAGCCACGAGCGGGAGACGGGGCTCGAACCCGCGACATCAAGCTTGGAAGGCTTGCGCTCTACCAGCTGAGCTACTCCCGCAGAATTCCTCAGGGCCGGTGAAACCGATCGCAACTTCCGGATCACATCTCCCAGATGGTGGGGGAAGGATTCGAACCTTCGTAGGCTTTCGCCGGCAGATTTACAGTCTGCTCCCGTTGGCCGCTTGGGTACCCCACCTCCCCAATTCCAGCCGCTGGTACCGAACGCCACGAATGCGCGCCCAATCCAGAGCTGACGGCGAGAATCGAACTCGCAACCGCCTGATTACAAATCAGGTGCTCTGCCAATTGAGCTACGTCAGCACACGGCCGTTTTTCGCGAGACATGCAGCATAACCAGCAGAAAATCGAGAGTCAAGGCCGCGCAGTTGGCGTATGTCGTGCTATCGCACTCGCTTCCAGCGTGTTCCCTGGGGCGTGTCTTCGATGCTGATCCCGCGCTCCTCGAGCTCGCCGCGAATCGCGTCCGCCGCCGCAAAATCGCGCCGACTGCGGGCGTCGCGCCGGGCCTGGATGCGCTCCTCCACCCAGAGGTCCAGCGCACGATCCAGCTCGGGCGCATCGGGCACGATATCGAGCACACCATTCACCACTTGGAACGCGTCGCGCGCACGGACGAGGAAACCCTGCCGCGCCGCGGCATCGGCTGCATCGACGGGCACACTCGCGCTGGTTCCCGTGCGGTCCAGTTCCGCGTTCGCCGCACGAATGAACTCGAACAGCGCCGCCATGGCCTCCGGCGCGTTCAGATCATCAAACAGTGCGGCGCGGGCGTTGCGCTCGAGCTCGTCGGCGGCGAGGGCCAGCGCCGAGGTCCCCTGTGCGGCGTCGGCTCCCATCAGTCGCTCGGCGAACGCCGCGACACGCCGCACGGCCGCCTGCGACGCCTCCAGTCCTTCCTCCGTGAGATTCAACTGCTTGCGATAGTGCACGGAGTACATGAAATGCCGAATCGCCGCGGCCGGGATGCCGGCCGCACGAAGGTCCTGCACGTTGGACACATTCCCGACCCGCTTCGCCATCTTCACGCCTTCGGTGAGCAGGAACTCGCCGTGGCACCAGACGCGTGACAGCGGCGCGCCGCTCGACCCTTCCGACTGGGCGATTTCGTCTTCGTGATGCGGAAAGATGAGGTCCACCCCACCGGCGTGAATATCGAGTGTGTCCCCCAGATATCGCCGGGCCATGGCCGAGCATTCGAGATGCCAGCCAGGGCGGCCCCGTCCCCAGGGAGAGTCCCAGGCCGCGCCGGTGCGCTCATCCTCGGGCTTGGCCGCCTTCCACAGGGCAAAGTCGCGCACGTCCTCCTTGTTGTAGTCATCCGCCGCGACGCGCGCGCCGGCGCGAATGTCGCGCGTGTCCAGCCGGGAGAGCTTGCCGTATCCCGGAAAGCGCGCGATGGCGAAGTACACCGAACCATCTTCCGCCTGGTAGGCCAGCCCCTTCTGCATGAGCTGGTCAACGAGCGCGATCATCTCGGCAATGTGCGCCGTGGCGGCCGGGTACACGTCGGCGCGCGGGATGCGCAGGAACTCCCGGTCACGATGAAAGATTTCGGTGGCGGGCCGCGTGATGTCGCCAATGGTGACGCCGCGTTCGCTGGCGCGCGCAATGATCTTGTCGTCCACGTCGGTCAGGTTCATCACCTGCACGACGTCCCAGCCGTACAGCTGCAGACTGCGGCGGAGGAGGTCCTCGAAGAGAAACGTGCGGAAATTCCCGAGGTGCGCGGGGTTGTACACCGTTGGTCCGCACGTGTACATCCGAACAGTTCGGTGATCGGCGGGAGCGAACGGCTCGATGCGGCGGGTGAGTGTGTTGTAGAGACGAAATTCAGTCATGCCGCGGGGTCGGAGAGACCGCGCTTCTGCGGGCGCGCGCCTGGAGGCGTGAAGCTAGGCGCATGGAGTGGGACGGTCAACGGAGGGAGCATGTCTCGAGCATTCGTGAACGAGGACGCCGGCGGAGCGGATCGGCCCCGCCGGCGGTTCGATCTGCCGCCGCGTGACGATCCGGGGTTCGATGAGGCGGCGGCGGCGGCGTTGCTGGACGCGTCCCTCGAGGGCGACACGGAGAGCGCGGAACTGGCAACGGGCTACTACTGGGGCGAGAGCAAACTGCGGTCGTACGTGACACGACTGCTGGAGCGTGCACGGGCGGACGGCGACGAACGCATGGCGGGTGCCGCCGAGCGATACTTGCGATGAAGGAGGACGAGCGCGCCGGAGACCAGCGCATAGGTGCGATGCGCCCGGGTGGTGGCGATGCCGGCTCGCCTGGCGGAAAACAGGACCGCGCCGCCGCGATCGAGGAGCGCCGCAAGAGGCTGCCCCGGAAGCGCCCATTCGACGTCGTCGAGCAAGGTGAGGCGCGCCGACCGGTGTGTGCCGATGGCATCTGCGCCGGCGAGCACGGGCAGTGATCCGGGCAGGCCGGAGGCCTGTTCGAGACCGGCCACATCGGAGATGGAGCGATCGACGCGTCCCCGATCGGGGTGCAACTGTCCCGCGGCACAGCGCAGGAGGGTGGTCTTGCCACTGCCTGGACCGCCGACGATCGCGATGACCTCGCCCGGTGAGACCCGAAGGCTCACCGCGTGCAGCACGCGCACGCACGCGGAGCAGCCCGGGATGCCGGCGCGAAACGCCTTGTGCACGCCATCCATGCGCAATGCCGGAAGCGGGAACGCCGCCGGAGCACACGGCGGCGCCACTGACGATGAGAACATGCATCCTCCGCGACGATGGTGACGCGGTGAATCTGTCGCGGTGGCCGGGTACTGGCGTCATCGCGATCGCGCCGGCGGGAGCGGAAGAATGCGGGGGCGGGCGATCGGGCCGGCGGAGGCCGAGGATCACCCCGGCGTGTGGCTGTGCCGTCCCGCGTGAAACGCCGCGATCGCATCCGCGATCGGCGCGGGATCGAACCGCACGGGGTCCGTCGTGGGCAGCCCGGTCTCGGCACAGGCGCGCGCGATGGCATCGCGGGCGGCCTGTTCCGGGAGATCGAACGTGTTGAGCGAGACGGCGATCACCGGCGCGGGGCGCAGCACGGCGAGGATCGTTTCGTGCAGCCGGATCGCGTCACGGAGTGAAGGTATGGGAACCCATGGATTGTTGTTCACGGTGGTGCGGGACGGCTGGCCGCACATGATCATGGCGTGGGGCAGCGAGCCGTGGAGCAGCCCAAGCGACACACCCGAGTATCCCGGATGCACGAGGGAGCCCTGCCCCTCCACCAGGACGATGTCGGCGCCCTCGGCGGCCTGGAGCACGAGCTGTTCCGTCGCGCCCGCGATGAAGTCGGCGATCACCGAATCGACGGCGATGCCCCACCCCTCGATGAGAATGCCGGTCTGGCCCGTGCCGGCGAAGCGAACGGCGTGCCCGCGCGCGCGCAATGCATCCCGCACCTGCAGCGCGGCCGTCATCTTGCCGATGTTGCAGTCCGTGCCCACGGTGAGGACCACGGTCGCCTCCACATCGCGAACGCGGCCCGTGGCCACCGGCAGATCGGCCGGCGCCTTCCGCAGATCGTGAACGGTGACGCCGCGGCGCGCGGCGTGCGCGGCGAACTCCGCGTCGTCGCCAATGAACGTGTGCAGACCGCTCCAGATGTCGAGACCGGCATCAATGGCCGCCAGCACCATGGCGCGCCATTCCGGAGGCAGCTGACCCCCCTGGGGCGCGACGCCGATCAGCAGCGCGTTCGGCTGCTGGCGAAGACCGGCCTCGACGGATGCCACCACCGGAATCGCGCCGCCGAAGCCCAGGACGTCCTGTGCCGTTCTGCCGGCGAGCGCGGAGTCGATTACGCCCACGACGTTGTCGGGCGTGTAGCGAATGCACGAATTTGCGGTCTTGGATGTCAGCGGGCCAAATCGGCCTTCAGCGAGAATCAGATATCGGGGGGAGGACATTCAGGCTCGGGTGTGGATCGGACAGGTCACATGCAGCGGGTCACATTCAGAAGGGTCAGACCCCGATCCTCGGGGTCTGACCCTTGTCATATCGCAAGACCCGCGGTCACTTCTTCGGTTCGTCCTTTGTGGTTGCTTCCTCGATTTCCGCGTGCACGGTCTCCTCGCCCGCACCCAGCTGCTTGTTCGGCTGCTGATTTCCGGCGGACAGGATACCCATCTTCTGCTTGAGCGCCAGGAGCTGCATGTCGGCGCTCGCCCCGCTCGCGCCCTTTTCCAGCACCTTGAAGTCGCGCTGCAGCCGGTCGCCGGTGAATTCCTCTTCGATTTCGGCGTTGGCCAGCAGCCGGCGCTCGTTGTCCTCGATGCGCGTCTCCATGCGCGAGAACGCTTCGAACGCCGACGTTTCCGACATCGACGACATCGTCTCCTGAATGCGCTTTTGCGCTTCGGCCCGCTTCTGCCGCGCGATCAGCAGATTCTTCTTGCGCTTGGCTTCCTCGATCTTGTCGTTGAGGTCGCGCAGCGAGTTCTTGAGCTTCTCGGTTTCGGCCTGATGATTCTGCCACGTGGCCTCGAGCTGCTGGCCGTGGCTGGAGTGCTCATTGAAGCGGATCAGCGCCTGCTTGGCGAGATCGTCGCGCCCTTCCTGGACGGCCAGGACGGCGCGTTTCTCCCAGTCCTGTGCCGCCTTGTACTCCGCGTCCACCTGGTCGTGCAGACGTCGCTCGTCGGCGATCGCGGCGGCCACCTGCTGTTTGGCCTTGGCGAGTTGCGAGCGCATGTCGGCGATGATCTGCACGAGCATCTTCTCGGGATTTTCCGCCGAGGAGATGAGATCGTTGATGTTCGACTTGATCAGCGATGAGAGTCGATCGAAGATACCCATGGCTTACTGTGCCTCGCGGTACGGGGCGAGCTCGCGGAGATGCGACGCCAGCGCGAGCGTCATCGATTCATACGCGGCGAGGAATTCGTCATAGTCGAGGTGCTCGAGCTCGAGCGCCTCGGTGAGGACGATCGCGTCGCCTTCAATGCCATACGATCCGTGCACGAGCTCGCTCGCGTTCAACTGAAGCAGGCGGCGCGACAGCGTGGCAAGCGCGCGCTCGTCCCGCGGAATGTCCATCACCTTGAGCCGCAGCAGGACGACCGGCGGCGAATAGTGAACGACGACGTCCGCGTCCAGCTCGCCGCCCGGGCGCACGATCCACATGCCGCCCTCGATTTCCCGGTAGTTCGCGCCATCAACGGCGAGTCGGTCGAGAAATCCCTCGATGTCTTCTTTGGTAACCATGACGCATCCTGGCAAGGAGTCGTGCTGCTGTATCGCTCTACTGCCTGTGCCACGCGACCTCACGATCTGCCGCGCACTCACCACTCGTCTCTACGGCCCCGGGACGGGGCTGGTTTCGTGCACGCACGCGGCTCCTGCAACGGAGCGCGTCCCGAGAAGATAGCTGCCGCTCGAACAGGGGAATAGGCAGCGGGGCTCGGGCCGCGCGGTGAGGCGCTCAGGCCGCGCCGGAGACCTTCGCCGGCGTCGTGCCAAGCAGGCGCCGGAGGTACGGGGCGGTGTGCGACCCCTCGGCGCGGGCGACTTCCTCCGGCGTGCCCTCCGCGACGATGCGGCCGCCGCGCGCGCCGCCTTCGGGACCCAGGTCGATGATCCAGTCGGCCGTCTTGATCACGTCCAGATTGTGCTCGATCACCAGCACCGTGTTGCCCTTGTCCACGAGCCGGTGCAGGACGCGGAGCAGCAGCCGCACGTCCTCGAAGTGCAGGCCCGTCGTCGGCTCATCCAGGATATACAGCGTGCGGCCCGTGTCGCGCCGGGACAATTCCGTGGCGAGCTTCACGCGCTGCGCCTCGCCGCCGGACAGCGTGGTGGCACTCTGTCCCAGGTGGATGTAGCCGAGCCCCACGTCCACCAGCGTCTCGAGCTTCTGCCGCACGCGCGGCTGGTTCTCGAAGAATGCGCAGGCATCCTCGACGGTCATGTCGAGCACGTCTGCGATGTTGGCGCCGCGGAAACGCACCTCGAGGGTCTCGCGGTTGTAGCGCTTCCCCTTGCACACCTCGCACGGCACGTACACGTCGGGCAGGAAGTGCATCTCGATCTTCACCAGCCCGTCGCCCTGGCACGCCTCGCAGCGGCCACCCTTCACATTGAAGGAGAAGCGTCCCGGTCCATAGCCCCGGATCTTGGCATCGGGCAGTTCCGCGAACAGCTCGCGAATCGGCGTGAAGAGACCGGTATACGTGGCGGGATTGGAACGCGGGGTGCGGCCGATCGGACTCTGGTCAATGTCAATGACCTTGTCAATGTGTTCGAGACCCAGGATGCGGGAGTGCTCGCCCGGAATGACGCGAGCGCGATGGAAGTGGCGCGAGAGCGCCTGATGCAGCACGTCCTCCACCAGCGTGGACTTGCCGGAGCCCGACACGCCGGTGACGGCTACGAACAGGCCAAGCGGAATGTCCACATCCAGGTTCGCGAGGTTGTGGGCGCGTGCACCCTCCACGCGCAGCACGCGTCCCGGCAGCCGCGGCCGGCGCTCGGCGGGGATGTCGATGCGCAGCGCCCCGCTCAGGTACTTCCCCGTGAGTGAATCCGCGTCGCGAACGATCTCGTCCACGGTGCCGGCAGCCACCACGAGACCCCCGTGACGCCCGGCACCAGGGCCCAGGTCAATCAGATGGTCCGCCTCGCGCATGGTCTCCTCGTCGTGCTCCACGACGATGACCGTGTTCCCGAGATCGCGCAGTTGGCGAAGCGTGGCAAGCAGCCGCGCGTTGTCGCGCTGGTGCAGGCCAATGGACGGCTCGTCGAGGATGTAGAGCACGCCCACGAGCCGTGAGCCGATTTGCGTGGCCAGGCGAATGCGCTGCGCCTCGCCGCCGGACAGTGATTCCGCCGCGCGGCCCAACGTGAGGTAGTCGAGTCCCACATCCGCAAGGAAGCGGAGCCGCTCGCGCACTTCCTTCAGAATGGGTCCGGCAATGGCGGCATCCAACCCCGGCCGGCCGTTGCCGCGCAGCGCGAGCCCCTCGACGAAACGCAGCGCGTCGGTGACGGACAGCTCCACGACGTCGCCGATGTTGCGCTCGCCTATGGTGACAGCCAACGACTCCGGCTTGAGCCGGCGGCCGCCGCAGCTGCGGCAGGACGCCTCTGTCATGTACTCGCTCAGCTCCGCGCGTACGGCATCGGACGACGTCTCGTCGTAGCGGCGCTGCACGTTGGCGAGCACACCTTCCCAGGCCGACTGATAATCGCCCTTGAACGAGCCCTGCTCGATGTGAAAGCTGCTCTTCCGGCCGCCGGTCCCGTACAGGATCACGTCGCGAACGCGCTGCGGCAGCTCGCCCCATGGAGTGTTCAGATCGAACTTGTATTGCTTCGCCAGCGTGGGCAGGATCGACTTGCGGAGATGCCCCGTGGGCTCCCCCCAGGGAAGCACGACCCCCTCGAGAATCGAGATGCGCGGATGGCCCAGCATGAGCGCCTCGTTCGGCTCGCGCCGGGTGCCGAGCCCCCCGCACTCGGAACACGCGCCGAAGGGCGAGTTGAAGGAGAACTGACGCGGCTCGAGTTCCGGTAGCGAGATGCCGCACTCCGGGCAGCCGTAGCGCTCCGAAAAAATGTGACTGCCGGACGGGTGCGCCTCCCCGCCCTGGCGGACGACCTCGACGAGCCCGTCGCCCAGCTTGAGCGCGGTTTCCAGGGAGTCCGTGAGGCGGCCACGATCCTCGGTGCGCACGACGAGCCGGTCCACGATGACCGCGATGCTGTGATTCGTGGTGCGCGCCAGCCTGGGCGGCGACGCGAGCTCGATGACCTTTCCGTCCACGATGGCGCGGACGAATCCCTGGCGGCGCGCGCCCTCGAGCAGGTCGCGAAATTCCCCCTTCCGCCCCCGCACGAGTGGCGCCAGGATTTCGAGCCGGGTGCCCGCGGGCCACGTGAGAATCGTGTCGGCGATCTGGCCGGCGCTCTGTCGTTGCACCGGGCGTCCGCACTTCGGGCAGTGCGGCGTGCCGGCGCGCGCATAGAGCAGTCGCAGATAGTCGTAGATCTCCGTAACCGTCCCGACCGTGGAGCGCGGATTGTGGCCTGCCGTTTTCTGCTGAATGGAGATCGCGGGCGAGAGTCCCTCGATGGCATCCACGTCGGGCTTCTCCATGAGCCCGAGAAACTGCCGGGCGTACGCGGAGAGCGACTCGACATAGCGGCGCTGGCCTTCGGCGTAAATGGTGTCGAAGGCGAGCGACGATTTGCCGGATCCGGACAGCCCCGTGATCACGGTGAGCCGGTCGCGGGGGATTTCGACATCAATGTCGCGGAGATTGTGCTCGCGCGCGCCGCGGACGATGAGCTTCTCTTCGGGCATAGCCTGTGTAAACTGACTGCCGTGCACCGGCAAGACAAGCGGGCGCATGCCGAGGCTTGCGCAGCACGGGTTTGATCGTCCTCATGCCGGGTACTCTCTCGAATTTTCTTCCTCCGACATGTCGCGTACGGTCGCTTTTCACGAATTCGGCGCGGTGTCCCCCGGTACCGCATTGCGCGCACCGGCGCCACCGGCGCCACCCGCATGAGCCGCCGGGCACTGCTGGCAGCGGGCATCGTGACACTCTGGCTGGGCGGGATGGGCGTGCTCGCCCACCGTGCCATCTTCACCGGACAGCGCGACCGGCTGGCGCGCGCCGCGCTCTTCCTCGCGCCGGGCGCGAATTACTACGAGATCAGCAACGGAAGCGACCAGATCGGCTTCGCCACGTCCACCATCGATACATCTGCCATTGGCGTGTCGATCACCGATCGCGTCATTGCGCGCATCGGCTCCGACAGCGAGGCGCGACACGTCGCGGCGCGCTCCGCCGTGGAACTCACGCGCGCGCTGCGGCTCAGGCACTTTGCCTATCAGCTCGGCGAAGACGTGGGCCCGTACGTGCTGTGGGGCACGGTGAGCGGAGACACCCTGCTCACCCTGGTCACGCGCTCCGGCGACGTTCCGCCCGACACGCAGCGCGTGCACCTGAGCGAGCCGCTGCTCCTGCCGACCATGGTTCCGCTGGCGATCGCGCTCGGCGACCGGCCGAAAGTCGGCGCCAGCTACACGTATCAGGTTTTCGATCCCATCCGCGCGGCACTGAGCCGCATGACCGTACACATCCGCGCCGAGTCACTCTTCGTCGTGCCGGACAGCGCGCGCGAGGACAGCACGACCGCGCGCTGGCTCCCGGCGCATCAGGACACGGTGCGGGCGTGGCGCCTCGAGCAGGACGGCGGGCGCCTGCTCACCGGATGGGTGGACGAGAGCGGGCGCATGGTGCAGGCCGCGCCGCTTCCGGGATTCGTCATGCACCGGTCCGCCTACGAGATTGCCGTACTGAACTGGTCCAATCGCACCGCAGGGCTGTCGCCCGCACACGTCCAGCGGACCTCTCACTAACACGCCATGATCCGCCTCAGCGCACTTACCAAGCGGTACGGACCGTTCACCGCGGTCAATGCCATCGACCTCGCGGTGCCCCGGGGCGAACTGTTCGGCTTTCTCGGACCCAACGGGGCGGGCAAGACCACCACTCTTCGCATGATCGCGGGGATTCTGCGACCCACGAGCGGGTCCATTCTCATTGACGGCACGGACATCGTCGCGCGGCCGGCGGAAGCCAAGGCGAAGCTCGGCTACATTCCGGACCGGCCGTTCATCTACGAGAAGCTCACCGGCGCGGAATTCCTGCGCTTCGTGTCCGGGCTGTATGGCCAGTCCGGACCGGTCATCGAGAAGCGCATGGACGAGCTGCTCGCGCTGTTCGACCTGCGCGACTGGAAGCAGGAGCTGGTGGAGAGCTACAGTCACGGCATGCGGCAGAAGCTGATCATCGCGAGCGCGTTTCTGCACAAGCCTGACGTCATCGTGGTGGATGAGCCGATGGTGGGGCTCGATCCCAAGGCGGCGCGGATCCTCAAGGATCTCTTTCGCGAGTACACGCGGCGTGGCCACACGATCATGATGTCCACGCACACGCTGGAGGTGGCCGAGAGCGTGTGCGACCGGATCGCCATCATTCAGGGCGGCAGTATCCGGGCCTGCGGGACGCTGGATGAGCTCTACGCCACGGCGCCGGCCGACGGGCAGGGGCTGGAGTCGTTCTTCCTGCGGCTCACCGGGCAGAATCCGGCGCGGGAGCTGGCGGAGGTCCTGAATGCCTGACGATCCGGCGCGCGCACCGGACAGGGAGGGCGGAGCGAACGGCGCGGTGAAGAGTGCGTCGCTGCTTCACCTGCTGCGCCCCAAGCTGCAGTCCATGCGCAATCGCACGCGGACCATTGGCCGGCAGTCCCTGTGGCACTGGTCGCTGCTCGCTGCGGTCGGCGTGCTGTTCTGGGGGTTCGGGACGGTGATGCTCGTGCGCGTGCTCGGCTACTTCGAGCGCACGCCGGAGATCGGCGTGCTGCTCGCGGGCAAGCTGCTCGGGCTCATCTTCCTTAGCTTCTTCGCCATTCTGCTGCTTTCGAACATCATCACGGCGCTGTCGAGCTTTTTTCTGGCGCGGGATCTGGACATGTGCGCATGCGCGCCGGTGGACTGGCTCACGCACTACGGGGCGCGGCTCATCGAAACGCTCATCCACTCGAGCTGGATGGTCGTGCTGATGGGCGTGCCGATCCTGGCGGCGTACGGGTTCGTGTACAAGGGCGGCCTGCTCTGGCCGCTGGTGGCGCTCGCCACGATGATTCCGTATTTCGTGATTCCGGCGGTGCTCGGAACGGCGTTCACGCTGTTGCTGGTGCACGTTTTTCCGGCGCGCCGCACGCGCGATCTGCTCAGCGTGGTGGCCGTCCTGTCCGCGGCCGGACTGGTGCTGCTGCTGCGGCTCATGCGTCCCGAACGACTGGCGCGACCCGAGGGGATGCGCTCCCTCATGGATTTCATTGCGTTGCTGCGCATGCCCACCTCGCCGTACCTGCCGAGCGAGTGGGCGCAGAACGGACTCATGGGCTATCTCACGGGTGAGCTCTCCGCGCTGCCCTTCTATCTGCTGTGGACGACGGCGGCGGCGCTGGTCGTGCTGGGCGCCGGCTTGCAGCGCGCGCTCTATGCCGCGGCGTTCAGCAAGGCACAGGAGGGCGCACGAAATGTCACGAAACGCGGGCTGCTCGCACGCGCGGGAGAAGCGGTATTCATGCCGTTCGGCGTCCTGCGCCGGGAGCTGATCCTCAAGGAAATCCGGATGTTCTTCCGCGATCCGACGCAATGGTCGCAGCTCATTCTGCTGGCCGTGCTCGTGGTCGTCTACGTCTTCAATGTGCGGTTTCTGCCGTCCGCGGCGAGCGACGGCGTGTCGTTCTTCCTGGTGAACGTCATCCCCTTCCTGAATCTGGGTCTCGCCGGATTCGTGCTCGCGTCCATCGCCGCCCGCTTCATCTTTCCGGCCGTGAGCATGGAGGGCCGCACGCTCTGGCTGCTGCGATCGAGTCCCCTCCCGATGCGCCAACTGCTGTGGTCCAAGTACTGGACCGGGACGCTGCCGCTGCTGGTGCTCGCCCTGTCCATCGTGGGAGTGACCGACGCGCTGCTGGGCGTGAGTGCGTTCATCTTCGCGCTCTCGATCTTCACCATCACGTTCATGACGCTGGCGCTGGCGGCGCTGGCGCTCGGACTGGGCGCGGTCTATCCGCGGTACGAGGCCGAGAGTGCGGCGCAGATTCCCACGAGCTTCGGTGGACTGGTGTACATGCTGGCCTCGGCACTGTTCATCGGCGCCATCGTGCTGCTCGAGGCCCGGCCGGTGCACAGTTATCTGAGCGCACGCGCGCTGGGCACGCCCCGGGAGCCGACGGCAATGGCCATCTCGTTCGGGATCGCGCTGGCGCTGTCGCTGGCGGTGACGTTCGTGCCGCTCGAGGTGGCGGTGCGGCGGATGGAAGCGGCGGGAGAATAGGAGGCGAACCGGGCACGACAAAGCGGGGCAGCTCCAGGCGAGCTGCCCCGCTTTGTCGCGCCATGTTGACAAAGGTTCCCCGAAGCGTTAGGACATATCCGGCCGAATTCCCTCCACTGGCCATGCGTCTCAACCCCACCCTTCAGGAGACGTGCATGACACACGTACGGTCCGCACTTGGTCCGCTCCTGGTGCTGCTCTGGATCACACCACTGTCCGCTCAGTCACCAGGTGGCACGGTCCGTGGCCGCGTCACGGACGGCACGACACAACAGCCGCTCGCCGGCGTCACCATCACGATTGGTCCCCGGGGGACGCTCACGGAGAATGACGGCGCGTACGTCATCTCCGGCGTGCCGGCCGGCGCCGACACGGTGCGCGCCCGCATGCTGGGCTACGCGCCGGCCACACAAGCCGTCACCATCACCGACGGCGGCAGTGCCACGGCCGACTTCGCGCTCAACCAACGGGCCATCAGCCTGTCGCAGGTCGTGGTCGTGGGCTACGGGCATCAGCGAGCGGGCGACATCGCTGGCGCCGTGAAACAGGTCAACACGGGCGAGTTCAACACCGGAACGGTCATCAGCCCACAGATGCTCATTCAGAGCAAGGTTGCCGGCGTGCAGGTGGTGGACAACAACGAACCGGGCGGTGGCATCTCGATCCGGATCCGGGGCGCGACGTCCGTCAACGCGAGCAGCGAGCCTCTCTACGTGATCGATGGGATGCCGGTCAGCGCCGGCTCCGGCGGCGGCCTCTCGGCGGGCCGCGATCCGCTCAACTTCCTCAACCCCGAAGACATCGAGAGCATCACGGTGCTCAAGGACGCCTCGGCAGCGGCCATCTACGGCGCCAATGCCGCCAACGGCGTCGTGCTGATCAAGACGAAGTCCGGCTCGGGTGGACCGCACATCCAGTATTCCGGCAGCGTCGCGGCCTCCTCCGTCACGCGACTGCCACAGGTGCTGAATGCCACGCAGTTCCGCAACGCCGTGCAGCAGTACGCGCCGGGCAGCGTCGGCCAGCTCGGCGACGCGAACACCAACTGGTTCGATCTCGTGGATCGCACGGGATGGGGGCAGGAACACAACGTGGTGATTTCCGGTGCCGGACAGTCCAACGACTACCGGATTGCCGTGGGGTATCTCAATCAGGACGGGATCATTCGCGGCACCAATACGCAGCGCGTGTCGCTGGGTGTGAACTACAACCAGCGGTTGCTCAAGGATCGGCTCGAAGTCCACACCAACCTCAAGGGGTCGCGCTCGCTCGACGCGTTCGCGCCGGGCGGCGTGCTGTCGAACGCGGTGCAAATGGGGCCCACCCAGCCGGTCTTCGACCCCACGTCAACGACGGGCTTCTACGAGTGGCCCGGGAATTCCATCCAGTCCGCGGACAATCCGGTCGCCATCATGAATCTGGCGTCGTCGGGCGGCCGGACGTATCGCAGCGTCGGGAACGCGCAGGCTCAGTACCACCTTCCGTTCATCGAGGGGCTGAGCGCCAACGTCAACCTGGGCTACGACGCCACCAGCGTCTCTCAGGAAACCTTCACGCCGAGCGTGCTGCACAGCGAGACCAAGTCAGGCGAGAAGGGGTACGACTACCGCCAGGATCCGAGTCAGTTGAACACGGTGCTCGACACGTACCTGGATTATGATGCGCCGCTCCACGTGGCACCCGGCCAGATCAACGTGACCGCCGGCTATTCGTATTCCAAGTCGCACGCCGAGTATCCGTCGTACACCGCGACAAACCTCTCGACCGATCTGCTCAAGACCAACGGGTTTTCGACCGCGCAGAACGTATCGAACTTCCTCGACGTCGAGAACAGCCTGCTGATCTCCTTCTTCGGCCGACTGAACTACAATCTCAATGACCGGTACCTCGTGGCCGCGAGCGTCCGCCGCGATGGCTCCTCGCGCTTCGGGCCGGCGAATGCGTGGGGCGTGTTCCCCTCCGTCGCCGTGGCCTGGCGCATCTCGCAGGAGCCGTTCCTGCGCGACATTTCGGCGCTCTCCGACCTGAAACTTCGCGCGTCATGGGCCAAGACGGGGAACCAGGCCTTCGCCAACTATCAGCAGTACTCCGCGTTTCTCGTGGGCAACTCGCAGGCCCAGGTACAGTTCGGCAACCAGTTCGTGAACACGATCCGGCCCAGCGCGGTGGACCCCGACATCAAGTGGGAGGCGACGCGCTCCTGGAACGTCGGCCTGGACTATGGATTCCTCAATCAGCGGTTCAGCGGATCTATTGACTGGTACAGGAAGAACACCAGCGACCTGATCTTCACCGTTCCCATCGCGGCTGGCACGAACTTCTCGAATTTCCTGACGACCAACATCGGGAGCATGAAGAACGACGGCGTGGAGTTCAGCCTGAGTGCCCGCGTCCTTGACGCCGGCAAGAACCGGCTGGGCTGGACCGCCGACGTGAACGCGTCGCACAACACGAACGAACTCACGAGCATCAACCCGTTCGCCGGTTCGGCGCAGCAGATTCTTACCGGACTGGTTTCCGGTGGCGTCGGCACTTTCATTCAGGTGCTCGAACCGGGGCAGCCGATCAACTCGTTCTTCGTCTATCAGCAGCAGTACGCGAACGGGAAGCCGACCGAAGGCAGCTATGCCGATCTCAATGGCGATGGCATTACCAACGTGGCCGATCGCCGGGCGTTCCACGATCCGGCGCCGAAATGGATTTTCGGGCAGTCATCGTACTTCTCGTACAACAAGTTCGACCTGAGTTACACGCTGCGCGCCTATCTGGGCAACTACGTCTACAACAACGTGGCGTCGAATCTCGGGAGTTATCAGGAGCTGCAGCGCGGCTCACCGTACAACCTGAGCACGTCCGTGCTGCAGACAGGCTTCACGACTCCGCAATACCTGTCGGACTACTACGTGGAGAAGGCGGCCTTCCTGCGTCTCGACAACGTGACGCTGGGCTACGGATTCAAGTACGACAACCAGCCGATGCGCCTCTCGCTCACGATGCAGAATGCATTCACGCTCACCGGATACGATGGTGTGGATCCAACCGCCGGACTGAACGGCCTCGACAACAACATCTATCCACGCTCCCGTACCGTGACGCTGGGACTGAGCGTCCAGTTCTGAGCCGACCATCATGCATACGACTACTCCAAACAGGACGGAGTCATGACATCCCATAAGTGGAAGGCGCTCGGACTGGCCGCCGCGTTCGTGACCCTGGGCCTCATGGCCTGCACGGACACGACTGTGGAGCCGACGAGCACCATCACCGAGACCAATATCTTCAACGATCCGAATTCCTACGTGGAATTCCTGGCGAAGATCTACGCCGGTCTTGCGGTAAGCGGTCAGCAGGGCCCCGCCGGCCAGCCCGATATTCAGGGCATCGACGAGGGATTCTCCCAGTATCTGCGGTTGCTCTGGGAGGCGCAGGAGTTGCCTACCGATGAGGCGGTGATTGCCTGGAACGACGTGGGGTTGCCGGAGATGAACACGCAGCTCTGGGCCGCATCGAACACGTTCGTCGTCTCCATGTACTACCGGATCTACTTCCAGGTGAGCATGGTGAACGAGTTCCTGCGGCAGACCACGGATGACAAGCTGGCCGCGCGCGGGGTAAGTGATGAGCTGAAGGCGCAGATCCAGACGTATCGCGCGGAAGCCCGATTCCTGCGCGCGTTGAGCTACTGGCACGGGATCGACTTCTTCGGAAACATTCCACTCGTCACCGAGAATGATCCCGTGGGATCCACCCCGCCCAAGCAGTCCACGCGCACGGATGTCTACAACTACATCGTGAGCGAACTCACGGCCATCCGGGGCGACCTTCCCCAACCCGGCCCCGACACCTACGGGCGCGCCACCGGACCCGCGGCGGACATGCTGCTTGCCGAGCTGTATCTGAACGCCGGCGTCTACACCGGCACGCCGGACTACGCCGACGCCCTCACGTCAGCGGAAGCGGTGATCAACTCGGGAGCGTACAGTCTGGATCCCAACTATCAGCACATGTTCATGGCCGACAACAATACGTCGCCCGAAATCATCTTCGCCATCACGCAGGATGGAACCCGGACGCAGACGTACGGCGGCGTGACGTTCCTGGTCCACGCCGAAGTTGGCGGCACCATGAACGCGGGCACCTACGGCATCGACGGGGGATGGTACGGGTTGCGGTTGAAGCCCGAGGCATATCAACGGTTCGCGTCTGGTGACCATCGTTCCTCGTATTTCTACAGCAGTGGTCAGACGGTTGATATTTCCAGCATCCCGAACTTCAACGACGGCATCGCGGCACCCAAGTTCCGCAATGTGACCTCGACGGGCCAGGCAGGCTCGAATCCAACGTTCGTGGACACGGACTTCCCCGTATTCCGGCTTGGCGGGGCATACCTGATCTACGCGGAAGCGGTACTGCGCGGCGGCGGCGGCACCAGAGCGCAGGCGCTGGCCTACGTGAACGCACTGCGTGAGCGCGCCTATGGCAATACATCCGGCGACATCACCGACGCGCAGCTTACGCTGCCCTTCATTCTGGATGAGCGCGGCCGGGAACTGCTGTGGGAGGCTCACCGTCGCACCGATCTCATTCGCTTTGGTGAGTTCACCGGCGGCGATTATGTCTGGTCGTGGAAGGGCGGCACCCAGTCCGGTGTCGCAACGGATTCCTTCCGCGATCTGTATCCGCTGCCGGCGTCCGAGCTCGTTGCCAACCCGAACCTGACGCAGAATCCAGGCTACTGATCACGATTCGCTCGCCCGGAGCATCGAGCGGGCAGTCCCGCGGCACGCGCCGCGGGACTGTCCGCGGCGGGGCGATCGTCCTGCGCAACGCGGCCACTTGCGTGCGACCGTCGCCGTCCTGGCCGCGACGCTCCTCACCGCCCTTGCGACGGCGTGTGGTTCGGCCGCTTCAGCCCTCGTTACGAGCCCACCGCCGGCCACTCGACCCGCGCTCTCGCCGACCTATCGTCCCTCGGGACACGCGGCGGCCGGCGATGTCGCCGTGCGGCTCTTCCAGTGGAACTGGACCGACGTGGCCACGGAGTGCGAGAGCGTGCTTGGCCCGGATGGGTATCGCGCCGCCCTCGTGTCGCCACCGCAGGAGCATGCGGTCCTGAGTGGCGCCCCGTGGTGGGAACACTATCAACCCGTGAGCTACAGCATTGCACGCACGAGTTTCGGCACGGCGGCGCAGTTTCAGGACATGGTGCAGCGCTGTCACTCGGCCGGCGTGGACATCTACGTGGATGCCGTGATCAACCACATGAGCGCGGGAGCCGGCGTGGGGAGCAACGGGACGGTCTACACGAAGTACGACTATCCCGGTCTTTACGCGCAGAGCGACTTCCACACGCCCTGTACCGTGGATGACTTTCAGAACGCCGCCAACGTCCAGGACTGTGAACTGGATGGACTCGCCGATCTCAACACGGGCCTGCCATCCGTGCGCGAGCGCATCGCGGGATATCTGGTTTCCCTCGCGCGACTCGGCGTGGCGGGATTCCGGATCGATGCGGCCAAGCATATCCAGCCGGTGGAGCTCGACTCCATTCTTGGCCTGGTCGACCGCACGGTGCAGTCCGAGGGCCGGCCGCTGCCGTATTACTACGGCGAGGTGATTGACAGTCCGGGCGAAGCGGTGACCGCAGCGGATTATTATGGGATCGCATACGAATCAGGGGGCGCGTTCGACATCACGGAATTCCGCTTCCATGGCGTCGGGGACAAGTTCCTTGGCAGCACCGGCCAGTCCATCGCGCAGCTCGACCCCGATGGGCCGCCGGGAAACCAGTTCTCCGAGCAGGCCTGGGGGCTCATGCCATCGGACAAGGCGCTCGTGTTCCTCGAGAACCACGACACGCAGCGACAGGGCGGCATCTGGTATCTCGATGGCGATACGTATCGCCTGGCCAACGTGTGGATGCTCGCCCAGCCGTACGGCTATCCGATGGTGATGTCGAGCTACGCGTTCGACCGGGGCACGCAGGCGGGCCGCGATGCGGGTCCACCGCCCGGTGCGGGAGGTTCCGGCGCGCAAGCGTGCGTCGTGCACATGGAGGATGCCGTGCCGGGCGAGTGGGTCTGCGAGCACCGCGATCCTATCATCGCGGGTATGGTTGCGTTCCGCCGGGTGACGGCCGGAGCGCCGCTCGAGCACTGGTGGGATGATGGCGCCAATGCCATCGCGTTCTCCCGCGGCGCGAAGGGTTTCGTCGCGATCAATCACGAACCAACCGCGCTCGACACCACTGTGAGCACGGGGATGGCCCCCGGCATGTACTGCGATATTCTCACGGGCGGGCGAAGTGGAACCGCATGTGCCGGCGCAACGGTGACCATTGACAGTGCAGGGATGATCCGGCTGCAGCTCGAAGCCAACTCCGCCATGGCGATCGATGCCGCGACGCGCCCGTAACCGGCATGTGCGCACAGCGGCGGCCGCACTGGCCGCACTGTGCGGCGCAGTGGCCGCGTGCGCCGGGCCGGCATCGCAGGCCCCACCGCGCGCCTCGCCGTCAGCATCCTCCCCGGCAGTCGCCACGACAGGCCCCTCATGGACCACGGGCGGCGTGTGCTACGAGGTGTTCATCCGCTCGTTCTACGACAGCAATGGCGATGGGATTGGCGACATCAATGGCCTGATCGACAAGCTGGACTATATCAACGACGGGAATCCGGCCAGCACCCGTGACCTGGGCGCCGATTGCATCTGGCTCATGCCGGTGACGGCATCTCCCAGCTATCACGGCTACGACGTGAGCGACTACTATCGCGTGCAACCCGCGTACGGCACCAACGCGGATTTCAAGCGACTGGTCGCCGAGGCGCATCGCCGCGGCATTGCGGTGCTGGTGGACATGGTGCTGAATCACACCTCGAACCAGCACCCGCACTTTCAGGAAGCGCTGCGCGACACAGCCTCGCCATATCGCAGCTGGTATCGGTTTTCACCGGTGCCGCTCGGCAAGGGGCCCTGGGGTGAGGACGCGTGGCGCCATTCGCCCGTGCGAAACGAGTACTACTATGGCGTGTTCTCCAGCGAGATGCCCGATCTCGATTACCACACGCCGGCGGTTCGCGAGGAAGCCAAGCACATTGCGGACTTCTGGCTCCGCACGATGGGTGTGGACGGGTTCCGCCTGGACGCGGTGCCCTATCTCGTCGAAGATGGACGCTGTCTCATGGGGTGCGCGGGCACCCACGCGTTCCTGCGGGAGTACGCGGCGCACCTGCGGGAGGTGGCGCCCCAGGCGTACACCGTGGGCGAGGTGTGGGGCAACATTGACACCGTGATGCCCTACTATCCGGACCAGCTCACCTCCTACTTCGGCTTCGAGCTGGCGGACTCGCTGCTCTCGGTAGTGCGCTCGGGCAGACCAGCCGGACTGCTCACCGGTTTTCTCCGGCTGCAGGACACCCTGCCGCCCTGGCGATGGTCGCCGCTCCTGAGCAATCACGACGGCACCCGTTCGTTCACGAAGCTGGGCCGCGACCTGTCGCGGGCGAAGATGGCGGCGACGCTGCTGCTCACGCTTCCGGGGCTGCCGTTCGTGTACTATGGCGAGGAGATCGGCATGACGGGCGACAAGCCCGATCCGCGATTGCGGACGCCCATGCAGTGGGCCGCACAATCCGGCGTGGGCTTCACGTCGGGCACGGAATGGGAAAGTCCGCAGGCGGACTCGCTCACGACCACCGTCGCGGCAGAGGATGCGGATGGCAGCTCGCTGCTCAATCTCTATCGCCGGCTCATCCACCTGCGCAGACGGAATGAGGCCCTCGCGGTCGGCACACTCATCCCGCTCACGGCGGGCGGTGCGCACGTCGCCGCATATCTTCGCGCGACCACCCACCACGCCGTGCTGGTGATCGCCAACCTCGGTGATGCGCCGGCCGCTCCCGTGGTGATCAACTCGGCGCACTACGCGCTCGCGCCGGGACGCTACGTCGCGCGCAATCTGCTGGGGGGCGCCAATGGTGCGACGATGCTGGTGGATCGCGAGGGACAGATACGCGGCTACCTGCCGGCGTCGGGCGCGCTGGGCGCACGCACGGCGCTGGTACTCGACCTCACGCCAGCCCGCTAGCCTGCCAACCGAATGTCACACGACTCGAATCATGGGACAGGTGAATTGACATGACCGTTCGCGAACAGCTCGCACTGATCACGTGCTGCGCGGTACTTGCCGGTGCACCGATGCTCCCGGCACAAACGGCCCCGGGTGGCCCCGGGGAACTGCCGTCATGGACACCCGCGAGCAAGGACGGCATTGGAACATCGCTCACGACTCAGTCCAAGGTCTGGTTCACGCTGGGCGGCGGGATTCTCACCGAGGTGTACTACCCGCGCGTGGATGTGGCCGACACGCGCGGGCTGGAATTCGCGGTGCAGGATGGCTCGCGTCTGTTGATCGAATCGCGGGACATGCGGCATTCCATCGAGCGGGTTGATCCGCGCGCGCTGGTGTTTCGCCAGACGAGCCGCGACGCGACGGGTCGCATCAGCATCACGAAGACCTACGTCACCGATCCCGATCGCAACACGCTGCTCATGGACGTCCGCTTCACCGCACCGGCCGGCGCCGCGCTCTACGTGCTCTATCACCCGGCGCTGGGAAACACAGGCTACGGCGACACGGGGAGCAGCGAACCCGGAGCACTCGAGGCGCAGGAAGGCAACATCGCGTCCGCACTCATGGCGAGCACCGGATTCACGCACATGTCGAGCGGATTCGCGGGTGTGAACGACGGATACCGCGATCTCCTGCTGCATCACCGGCTCACGTTGACCTACGCGCGCGCCGACAGCGGCAATGTCGTGCAGGTCGCGCAGGTCACACGACCAGCGCACTTCACGCTGGCGCTGGGCTTCGGCACGTCGACGGACGAAGCACGGACGGCGGCGCAGGGAAGCCTCGCGCGGGGCTTCGCGTCAGCGCGCGCGGCGTATGCCAGGGGCTGGAGCACCTATCTGAGCAGTCTGCGCCACGTGCAGCCGGCGTATCAGGCGGAATTCGATCTCGCGGCAATGGTCGTTCGTGCGCACGAAGACAAGACCTACCGCGGCGCCATCATCGCCTCCATGAGCATTCCCTGGGGACTCGCCGTGGCGTCGGACAAGCCGAATGTCGGCGGCTATCATCTGGTGTGGGCGCGCGATCTGTACGAAGCCGCCACGTCGCTGATGGTCGCAGGCGACAGCGCCACGGCGACGCGAGCGCTGCGCTACCTGTTCGACGTGCAGCAGAAACCCGACGGCAGCTTCCCGCAGAACAGCTGGCTCGACGGGAGGCCCTACTGGCCGGGCCAGCAGATGGACGAGAACTCCTACCCCATCGTCCTCGCGTGGCAGCTCGGTGTGACCGACAGTGCCACCTGGCAGAAGCACATCCGTCCCGCGGCGGAATACGTGATGGCGCACGGACCCGCCACGCAGCAGGAACGGTGGGAGGAAGTGGGTGGCTATTCACCCTCCACCATTGCGGCGGAGATCGCGGGGCTCGTCTGCGCCTCCACGATCGCGAAGACGAACGGCGCGACCGCCGATGCGCAGCGCTATCTCCAGACCGCCGACGACTGGGCCTCCCACCTCGAGAGCTGGATGGTGACGACCACCGGACACCTGGGCGGAGCACGGGCGGCGCGGGGCTACTATCTGCGCATCGATGACAATCGCGACCCCAACGATGGCTACAAGCTGGACGTGCACAATGGCGGCGGCACCTGGGATGAGCGCGACGTCGTGGATCAGGGATTCATTGAACTCGTGCGCCTGGGCATTCGCCCGGCCACTGATTCGATCATTGAGAACTCGCTCGTCATCATTGATTCCACGATCCGGGTGCAGACGCCGAACGGCCCCGCCTTTCACCGCTACAATCACGATGGCTACGGCGAAACGTGGTTTGGCGGCCCGTGGCTGGGAGAAGGCGTTGGGCGGCTCTGGCCGATCTTCGCGGGTGAACGGGGTGAATATGAAGTCGCGCGCGGCGCTGATCCCGCTGTTTATCTCCAGGCCATGCTGCACTTCGCCAACGCCGGGGGGATGATTCCGGAGCAGGTGTGGGATCGCCCGAATCCGGGGAACAGCGATTTCGCGTTCGGCTCCGGCACCGGCAGCGCGACGCCGCTGGTCTGGAGCATGGGACAGTTCATGCGGCTGGCCGTGGACGCGCAGGAGAAGCGCGTCGTGGAACAACCCGCCATCGTCGCCGAGCATTTCCTGACGGCAACGCCGCGCTGAGCGACATCCGTCACGGCGTGACCGTCGTCGTGCTGTTGGACAGGTGATCCGCAATGTTGAAATTCACCACATTGCCAGGCGCGAGAACCAGTTCCCCGGACCGCACCGGCACCTCGCCGGCACCGGGCACGGCTACGAACTCCACGGGACCGTTGCGGATCATCGTGGACCGCACGACGAACCGGCTGTCAATGCCGGGTGACACCGTCCCCAGGCGATACGATGCGCCCGCCGAGGTGACGAACACCTCGACCGGCTGGCCGTAGTGATTGGAGACATTCAGCGTGGCGCTGCCGGCTGCCGGTGAGTCGCCGGCACCGGCATGGCCGTGCGCGCACGCGGTGCTCGCTCCGGCAACTGCCATGATCAGGATCCACGTCGCGCGGAGCATGATCCTCCCCGGATCAGGTACTTGGCCGTCGCAGGGCGAACGTCAGCATCACACAACCAAAGATCAGCAGCACCAGCCCCCACCAGAGATTGACGTTGATGCCGAGCGATCGCTGGTAGATGTCGCGATTGGACAGCAGACCGAATACGACGAGCATCACGCCAAACGTCGTGAACATGAGCCCAATGGGCAGTCGCAGGTCGAGTTTCATCGGCCGGTCACCAGAAGATCACGTTGAGTACCAGCGTGAGCGCCAGCACCACCACGCCAAGTGTCGCCGGGCGCTTGTACCATTTGTCCTCGTGATCCGTGATGCGGGGCGTGAGCGAGTACACCAGTCCCTTGAGATCCTCGTCCGTCTTGACGCGCCGCGTGAGATACGAAATGACGATCGTGCAGACGAAGCATGCACTCCAGGCAAAAATCGCGGTCCAGAAGTTCTGCGCCATTTCGCTGGGATAGACGTGCAGCACGGCGCCCAGATAGCCGCCCTTGATGCCGACAACGGCGCCCTGCGGCAGCACCAGCCCGTGATGCACCGCTGCAACGAGCGTGCCGATCACCAGTCCGAAGAATGCGCCATGTCCCGTGGTGCGACGCCAGAACATGCCGAGCAGGAAGGTGGCGAAGAGCGGCGCGTTCACGAACGCGAACACGAGCTGCAGCATGTCCATGATGTTGTTGAATCGCGTCGTGGCGTAGGCCGCCAGGACGCTCAGCACGATGCCGAACACCGTGGCCGCATGGCCCATCCACAGGTAGTGGCGGTCCGACTGCCCGGGCCGGATGTAGGACTGGTAGATATCGTAGGTCCACACGGCGTTGAACGCGGTGACATTCCCGGCCATGCCTGACATGAACGATGCCATGAGCGCGGTGAGGCCGAGCCCCAGCAGTCCTGACGGGAGGTAGTGCGCGAGCATGACCGGGACGGCCAGGTTGTAATTCGGCGTGCCGTCGCTCCCGATCGGCAGCAGTCCTCCGCGCGTGGCATCGAGCGCGATGGCGATCATGCCGGGCAGAATGACGAGCGCCGGAAAGAGCATCTTCGGAAAGGCCGCGAACAGCGGTGTGCGGCGCGCCGCGGACATGGACTTGGCGGCCATCGCGCGCTGGATGACGAGAAAGTCGGTGCACCAGTAGCCGAACGAGAGCACGAAGCCGAGGCCCATCACCATGCTGAACCAGTCGACGCCCATGGGATTGGCACTCGCCGTGTTCGTATGCGTCCAGAGATGCGACCATGCGCCCGGCGCATATCCGGCGTGCGTCGCGACCACATGCAGCTTGGCGGTGAGGCCGGACCAGCCGCCCACATCCCTGAGACCGAGCAGCGTGAGGGGGAAGAAGCCCAGCACGATGAGGAAGAACTGCAGCACTTCGTTGTAGATCGCGGACGTCAGGCCGCCAAGGAAGATGTAGGCCAGTACGATGGCGGCCGAGACGAGCACACTGGCGTGGAAGCTCCAACCGAGTACGAGCTCGAGCAGTTTGGCGAGCGCGTACATGGAGATTCCCGAGGAGAACACCGTCATCACCGCGAAGGTGATGGCGTTGAACCCGCGGGTTTTCTCATCGAAGCGCAGCTTGAGGTATTCCGGGACGGAGCGCGCGCGCGAGCCGTAGTAGAACGGCATCATGAAGATGCCCACGAACACCATGGCGGGAATGGCGCCCAGCCAGTAGAAGTGGGTCGTCATCATGCCGTACTTGGCGCCCGACGCTCCCATGCCAATCACTTCCTGGGCACCGAGATTGGCGGAGATGAATGCGAGGCCGGCAATCCAGGTGGGAATGGAGCGTCCCGACAGGAAGAAGTCCTCGCTGCTCCTGATATACCGCCTGAGGACCCAGCCTATGCCCAAGACGAAGACGAAATAGACAATGAGAATCGCGTAGTCTATTGCGCCGAGATGGATGTGTTCCACGGAGGGTGATCCCGGAAGGAAGAGGACGGCGGACCGATGATGTTCCGTCCTCGACGGCGCGAGCGCAAGTCCCCGCGTCTCGCGCGTCCGGGCCGCCCCGTTCAGCTACCGGAGGAGGTGCTCCGGGTGGAGGGCCGGGGCGCTCACGCCGCCAGCGCCGTGCCGCAGGTGCCGCAGTAGCGCGCGCCGGCTTCCGTTATCGGATTGCCACAGCTGCCGCACGCGCCGGCCAGATACCGGCCGCACTGGGAGCAGTAGATCGCGTCGGGCTCCGGACGGGGACCGCAGGACGTGCATGCCAGACCGCGGGCTCGATGGGCGCGAATGAGCGCTTCGGCTTCATCATCGCGCGTCGCGGCGAGGGAGGCGTCCTCCACGCGCAACGCCGCCAGCGCCTCGCCCGTGTACGCGGCCTTGAGGGCGGCATAGTCGCTGTCTGACAACTTGCCGGTCTCGCGATCGAACTCGATCTCGCGCAGCGCGGCAACCGCGCGCGCCGATGCGCTCTCTCTCGCCTGCGCGCTCGCCGGTGAGGGCGGAGCCGCGAGGGGAGCAGGTGGTGCATCCCGAAACAGCGGATAGAGCACGAACGCCAGCGCCGCCAGCGCCAGCACCGCCCCAACCAGGAGCGCGGTCATGCGGCGGCGTGCCTCACGAGTCGTCGTGCCTCACGAGTCGTTGCAGACGCTCGAGCTCATCCGGCGACGCGTCGACGGGAAGTTGGCGAACGCCCGCGTCCATCTCCACCGGCCGG
This sequence comes from Gemmatimonadaceae bacterium, assembly GCA_035553215.1. Taxonomy (GTDB): domain Bacteria; phylum Gemmatimonadota; class Gemmatimonadetes; order Gemmatimonadales; family Gemmatimonadaceae; genus JADGGM01. The sequence goes on along the minus strand of DATNDS010000031.1, from coordinate 41,678 downwards.
TGCCACCGGCGGATCAGCACTACCACCAGCGCGATCCCCGCCAGCAGGACCACGAACGGCGTGAAGTAGCCCGCGAGGTTGAACCCGCGCCGCGGCGGTTCCATGAGGACGCGCGGGCCGTACACCTTCGTGAACGCATTGATGATGTCCTGCGCATCGTATCCGCCCGCCACGAGCGCCATCGCATCCTTGTGCATGGCGGGCGACACCTGGCAACTGAAGTCCGTCGTCCGGCAGGTGAAGACGTCCAGATTGCACCCGCACTGACAATGGATGCGGTGCTCCAGCGCGTCGCGCTGCAGGTTGGTCATGGATGGCTGCGAAGACCGGGGCGGCAGCCGTACCGGCAGATAGCGCGCCTCGTCCATGGGCACGTTCGCCGCGCCCGTATTCGCCTGCTGCGCACCCAGGGCGGCCGTGAGCGCGAGCGAGGCCGATCCGCCGGACACGAGTTGCAGGAACCCTCGTCTCGTTACATGCATGGCGCCGCTCATGTCGCGGATGTGCCAGCGGGTTCCAGCACGGCTTCGTATCCCGCCTGCCGCCGCCGGCGCTCCGCCTGCGGCCACATGACGATGAGCCCGCCCAGCGCCATGATCATGCCGCCGTACCACACCCACCAGACGAGCGGATTGAACGTGATGCGCATTTCCGCGGTGTCCTCTCCGCTCACGCCGGCCAGGACCACGTACACGTCCTGCCGCAGTCCGCTCATGATGCCCACTTCCGTGGATGGCTCGAATGACGGGACTCCGCGGCTGTCCACGTACTGCCGCTTCTCCGTCTTGATCACGCCCATGCGCTTGCCATCACGAAACGCCTCGAGCAGCACCGCCGTCGTGTGCCGGTTCAACTCATCATAACGCGAGACGCCCTGGCTCACGAAGCGCCACTGATGACCGTAGGGGTCCACTGCCGCGTACTGCTCCCCTCCCTTGAGCGAGATGTCGAACTCCTCCTTGAATGCGAGCCCCGCGAACGCCGCGAAGAGCACGACGATGCCTACATGGACGATGTATCCGCCGTAACGGCGCCGGTTTCGCGCGACCAGATGCAGCAATGCAACCGCGCGGCCTTCCCCGTACATGCGATGTCGTGCCTCCACTCCCTTCCGGAACTCCTGCAGGATGGTCATGAGGACGAATGCGCCGAGCGTGTACGCGATGAGCGCGTACACGTCGCGCATTCCCAGCGCGAGCAGCAGGGCAAGCGCCACGACCCCCGCCACCACCGGCCCCGTGAACTGCCGCTTGAGATTGGCCGTCGATGCCCGGCGCCACGCGATGAGCGGCCCGATGCCCGTGAGCAGGAGCAGCAGCAGGCCGAGGGGCACGTTCACCTGATTGAAGAACGGCGGGCCGACCGTGATCTTCGTGCCGCGCACCGCTTCACTCAGAATCGGGAACAGCGTGCCCCACAACACCGAGAAGGCGATGCCCACGAGCAGCAGGTTGTTGAACAGGAAGCTGGCCTCGCGGCTTACCATGCTCTCCAGTTCCGCGGTCGCCTTGAGGTCCCTGAGTCGGGTACTGACCAGGGCGGCGGTGACGGCGATGGACAGGAGGAGAAACCCGAGGAACCAGTACCCCACGGAGGACTGCGCGAAGGCATGCACGCTCGAAATGACACCGCTCCGCGTAATGAACGTTCCCAGAATCGCCGCGAGAAACGCCGAGACCACCAGCGTCACGTTCCACTTCTTCAGCATGCCGCGCTTCTCCTGCACCATGATGGAGTGCAGGAATGCGGTGTTGATCAGCCACGGCAGGAAGGACGCATTCTCCACCGGATCCCACGCCCAGTAGCCGCCCCACCCCAGCTCCACATAGGCCCACCACATGCCGAGGATGATGCCCACGGTGTTGAACAACCAGGAGACGAGCACCCACCGGCGCACCGATGTGAGCCATTCATTGTCGAGCCGCCGCGTGATGAGCGCGCCCACCGCATAGGCAAAGGGAATGGCGGTGGCGATGTAGCCCAGATAGAGGTTGGGCGGATGCAGCGCCATTCCCGGATTCTGCAGTTGCGGATTGAGTCCGCGGCCATCGAGCGGAATGAAGTCGAGCCGGCTGTAGGGGTTCGCGCCGAAGCAGATCGTCAGCAGGAAAAACAGTGCGATGGCCGACAGGGTGGGCACCACGAACGGCATGAGTTCGCGGTTGCTCTTCCGTCCCGTGCGCACCGCGATCGCCGTGTAGCACGAGAGGATGAGCGCCCAGAAGAGCAACGAGCCATCCTGGCCGCCCCAGAACGCCGTGAACTTGTAGACCGATGGAAGATTCCGGCTGGTCTCGGACGCGACGAAGCGGAAGGAGAAGTCGGACGTCAGCAACGCGGTCCACAGACCGGCGGCGGCCATGATCACGAATCCGCACATGGCATAGAGCGCACGCCTGGCGCTGGCGATCAGTTCCTGACGCTCCGTGAACGCACCAGCAAAACCCGCCGTGGTCGCCCAGGTCGCCATGAGCAGGGCGACCCAGAGCGACAGTTCGCCAATGAGGATCATGTACGCTGCGCGGCCGGCGTGCCGGCGCGATAACCCGGCGTCTGCTGATATTTCTGCGGCGCGTCCTCATAGCGCGATGCGCACTTGGCGAGCACGGTGGTGGCGCGGAAGGTGCCATCCCGATCGAGCCGCCCCTCCAACACGACGTCCACACCATCGGTGAACGTATCGGGCGCAATGCCGTGGTACGTGACCGGATAGGTGCGCGCGCCATCGGTCACGGTGAATTTCATGAACGTGCCGCCGGGGTCGCGTACGATGGAGCCGGGCACCACGCGCGCTCCCACTTTCACGCCGGTTTCGTAGAACGACGGGTCAGCGGTCACCTTCGTGGCGAGTTCGGTGGGCGTCAGATAATAGACGCCCGTAGTCCTGATCGAGCTGGCCATGAGAAAGCCGGAGGTGCCCAGCACCAGCGCTCCCCCTATCAGAAACTTCGTGCGTGCCTTCATTGGAACCGGGTGCCTCTCCTGACAACAGCGATTCGCGGGCGCGATCGCCCATCACCTCTCCATCGGATTCTCGCAATATAGGGCGACACTCATTCGCTCAATAGTGCAAGTTGCGCGCGCTCCCGCTCCAGCACGTACGAATCACCGTGCAGCCTGAAGTATGGCGGCCGCGCTGGCGGCGCCAGCCAGATCCCATGTGAGGTCGGGCACGCTGAAACGCTCGCCGTTCTGCCAGTCCTCGATCTCCTTCCCCGCTCCCACCACCACGGTCGCGACGGTCGCAACCTGCAGCGCCTTGTAGTGCGGGATGTTGATGAGGCGAAGCGCACCATAGCTGACTGTCTCCACCATCGCCGAGACAAAGAAGTGCTTGAACTTGTCCGGACCAAACCATGCGTCGCCACGCTGACCTGGCTCGCTGCGCAGGCCGCCATGCAGGGCGAATACGAGGATCAACGCATGCATCAGCGGACGCTCCGCGTGTCCTTCACCAGAACTGCGCTGCCTTCGTTCATTCGGCACCTCGCGCCCAGGAAAGTGTGGTTCGGACGGCACGGTTCCAGCCGCGGCCGCCTTCCTGCGCCGCAACGGCACCCGTGCCAGGGAGATACTGCTCGTAGGAGCGCGTGGCGAGAAACGACTCGGCGCTCTCCCAGACGCCGGCGGCAATCCCCGCGAGCCCGGCGGCGCCCAACGCCGTCGTCTCCGCCATGTCCGGGCGCTCCACCGGAATACCGAGGACGTCAGCCTGAAACTGCATGAGCCACCGGTTGCTGGTGGCGCCCCCGTCCACGCGCAGGCGATCGAAGCGTACGCCGCTGCGCTCGCTCATCACGCGCACAATGTCGGCGGTCGAATATGCCATGGATTCGAGCGCGGCGCGAGCCAGATGCGCCCGCGTGGTGCCACGCGTAATGCCCACGATCATGCCGCGCGCCGCGGGCTCCCAGTAGGGAGCGCCGAGGCCGACGAGCGCGGGCACGAAGTACACACCATCCGTGGAGCGAATGCTGCTGGCCAGGCCCTCGGTGTCGCTCGCGGATTCAATGATGCCAAGGCCGTCGCGCAACCACTGTACGGCCGCGCCGGCCACGAAAATCGCGCCTTCGAGCGCGTACGCGGGCTGGCCGCGCCGGTCGCACGCAACCGTGGAGAGCAGGCCGCCTCCCGGCGAAGCGCGACTGGTGCCCGTGTTGAGCAGCAGAAAGGCGCCCGTGCCATAGGTGTTCTTTCCCTCACCCGGGCTCCAGCAGCCCTGTCCAAACAATGCCGCCTGCTGGTCGCCCGCCACACCATGTATGGGGATGCTGCGCCCGAAGACCCCGGCAGTCGTCGTTCCGAACAGCCCACTCGATGGACGAACCTCCGGAAGCAGCGTGCCGGGAATGCCGAACAGACCGCACAGCTCCGCGCTCCAGCGGAGGGCGCCGATATCGAAGAGCATCGTGCGGGCCGCGTTCGTCGGATCGGTCGCGTGCACCGCGCCGCCGGTCAGATGCCAGATCAGCCAGCTGTCCACGGTCCCCGCGAGCAGATCGCCGCGCGCTGCACGCGAACGGACGCCCGGCTGACGAAGCAACCACTCGAGCTTGGTGGCGGAGAAGTACGGGTCCACCACGAGACCCGTGAGCTCGCTGATCCGGCCGGCGTCACCCACAAGTTCGGCGCATCGTGCCGCCGTGCGCCGGTCCTGCCAGACAATGGCGCGCCCAACGGCGGCGCCCGTCGTCCGGTCCCAGAGCAAGACCGTCTCGCGCTGGTTGGTCATGCCGATCGTTGCGGGCATGGCGCCAGCCGCGGCGATGGCCTCGCGCGCTGCCTCGAGCGTGCAGCGAATGAGATCCTGCGGGTCGTGCTCCACCCACCCCGGCTCCGGGAAGTGCTGTGGGATCTCCCGATATCCTCGACCCGCGACGCGACCATCCACCCCGACCATGAGGCAAGTCGAGCCGGTGGTGCCCTGATCAATCGCCAGGACGAATGTCATGAGACGTGAAAGTCGAACGGTGGACGGTGCACACCGCGATCCGAGATGACGGATGTGATCAATCCGGCCGGCGTAACATCGAAGGCCGGATTCTCAACCTCCGCTTCCGGCGGCACCGCGAGGGCGCCGGGCGCGCCTGCCACCTCGGCGCGCTCACGCTGCTCGATGACGATTTCTGTGCCATCGGCGAGTCGCGGGTCGAAGGTGGATGTCGGCGCCGCCACGTGGAAGGAAATGCCGTGTGCGCGGGCGAGCACCGCAAGCGCGTACGTGCCGACCTTGTTCGCGGTGTCGCCGTTCGCGGCGATGCGATCCGCCCCCACGATGACGAGATCAATACGCCCCGCGCGCATGAGGCTCGCCACCGCGCTGTCGGTAACCACCGTGACCGGAATGCTGGCGCGCGAGAGTTCCCATGCCGTGAGCCGCGCGCCCTGCAGCACCGGACGCGTCTCGCCGACGATCACGCTGACCGCCCGTCCGCGTTCGGCCGCGATGTACACGGGTGCGAGCGCCGTGCCAATGCCGCTCGTGGCCAGTGCTCCGGCGTTGCAGTGTGTGAGCACATGCGCTTCCGCGGGTCCGGCCGGCATGAGGGTGAGTCCGTACTCGCCGATGCGGCGACACATGGCACGGTCCTCCTCGAGAATCGCCGTCGCCTCGGCGCGAATGGCGCCGAGCTGGTCGCCCGGCGCATCAGCCATGTCATCCACCCGCCGTATCAGACGCTGGAGTGCCCAGGACAGGTTCACCGCCGTGGGCCGCGTCGCGGCCAGGCGAGCGGCATGGGCTCGCGCGCGCTCGAGGAAATCCGCTCGGGGCAGACCGGCGAAGGGCATGAGTGAGACGACGAGCGCCATGGCACCGGCGACGCCGATGGCCGGAGCTCCCCGCACGACCAGCCGCCGGATCGCATCGCAGCTCTCCTCCAGGGTGCGGAGATCGCGTTCGACCAGCCGCTCGGGGAGGAGCGTCTGATCGATCACCCGAACCGCATCGTGTTCCGGAGACCAGCGAACCGCCTCAATGACTGGCACGCGCGATAACGTAGCGTGCGAAGTCCCGCCTCGAAACCGGTACGCATTCTGCTATGCCGAGCATTGCGCATCGCGATACGTTATCCTCTTATAATGTTGGTCGTCAGGAGGAAGGGGGAGGGCAGGAAAGATCACCCGGACAAGGAGACGATATGAATGACGGCTCGATGTGCAGGGCGGCAGCACGACCGTGGTTGGTGGCCGCGGGTATGGCAGCTTGCATCACTTTGGGCGCGTGCGGCAGTGACTCGACAGGGCCTCAGCCACGCCCGGCGTCAACGACGTACACCGGAGTGATCGTCGCGAACAACGATCAGGGTGGTGAACTCGACCTGCAATTCTCCTCGGCGCTCGCGCGTAAACTCTCCAACGCGACCGGCTCCACAGTGCTGCGGCAAACCGGCGGCTGCTCCTCGGTGTGCGGAACGGCGTTCGGCGCGCTCCCCATCACGGGCGGCACGGTCACTGGTGACAGCGTCACCTTCACCTTCAATGGTGGGATCGACAACACCGAATTCACCGCGGGCGGGAAAGTGACAGGCGGGCGACTGACGGGAACCTTCGCCGCGAGTGATCAATCCGCCAGCGGCAACTTCACGGCCTACTCGGTGACCAGCACGTTGATCGTGACCACATACTGCGGCTCGTGGATTTCCACGACCAATTCGGAGAACAGCGGCGGCTGGTTTCTGTTGCAGTCCGGCACCGAGTTGACGGGCTGGTACACGAGCGCGGGTCAGGTCACCCGGCTGGATGGAGCGGTGAACGGACCGAACGTCACACTCAAGGCAGCATCCGGCGGGCTCACCGCGCAGGGAACGCTTCCGGCTGCCGATGGGAGCGCAATCGGCGGCAACTACACGGCGCCGCTGAGCAGCGGAACCGACCAGGGCACGTGGACGGGCGACGCGTGTTTCGTGCTGACCTCCTGACCGGATTGCGGAGCGTACGATCGCGTTGACGGGGACGTTCTCGGACGTCCCCGTTTCACATCCGATGGGCACGCGAGAGCGGCACTGGGAGGTTAGATTTCACGGTTACATCCCCCGCCCTGCTCCCTTCCACGGCTCGCCAGGAATGACGTTCACCTCTTTGCTGTTCGACGTGCACGACCGCGTCGCGACCATCACCGTCAATCGGCCCGACAAGCTGAATGCGCTCGACGACGCCACCATGGGCGAACTGGACGAAGCCATTGACGTCGTGGAGCGGCGTGACGACATCGGTGGTGTGATCGTGACCGGCGCCGGCTCCAAGGCATTTGTGGCGGGCGCCGACATTCAGGAACTGTCCGCACAGGGCCCCCTGGATGGCCGGGCGCGCGCCCGGCGTGGACAGGCGGTTCTCCTGCGGTTCGAGCGGTCACGCAAGCCGGTGATTGCCGCGGTGAACGGCTTCGCGCTGGGCGGCGGCTGCGAGCTCGCGCTGGCGTGTCACATTCGCATCGCGTCGGCAAACGCGAAATTCGGGCTGCCCGAGGTGAAGCTGGGCATTGGTCCGGGTTACGGCGGCACGCAGCGACTGCCGCGGCTCATCGGAGCGGGGCGCGCGCTGCAACTCATTCTCACGGGCGAGATGATCGATGCGGAGGAGGCGCATCGCATCGGCATGGTCAACCGTGTCGTGCCACGCGATGCGCTGCTCGCGGAATCCGACGCTCTGCTGCGCCGGATTCTCGCGAACGGTCCGCTTGCCGTGGCGCTCTGCATCGAGGCTGTGCAGCGGGGAGTCGGCGTGACGCTGGAGGAGGGACTGTCCATCGAGGCGAACCACTTCGGGCTGCTCGCGAGCACGGAGGACATGCGCGAGGGCATGCGGGCCTTTCTCGAGAAGCGCGCGCCGCGGTTCTCAGGGCGGTGACATGCTGGTGAGCGAATCTGTCGGGCCGTCTGCCGGGGCGGTGGAAGCGCTGCGCGCCACGGTCCTCGAACGGCTGTCGGTGCGCGACTTCCGCAACCTGCGCGAGACGACCCTGGCGCTCCCACCGGAGGGGATCGCGCTCGTGGGCGAGAATGGTCAGGGCAAGACGAACGTCCTCGAGGCTATTCGCTATCTGCAGATGCTGCGTTCCTTCCGGGGCGCACACGATCAGGAGCTCGTCTCGTTCGGCGCCTCGGGCTTTCACCTTGCCGCGCGACTGGCGGGGGCGCGCGCGGACAGCGTGACCGCGGGCTTCGAGCGGCACAGCAAGCGCAAGAAGCTTGTCGTGGATGGCGTGGAAACGCCGCGGCTGGCGGATGCGCTGGGTGTCTTTCCGGCGGTGATCTTTGCGCCGCAGGATGCGGCGCTGGTGTCGGGCGGGCCGAGCCTGCGCCGCCGCTTTCTCGACATCATGCTCTCACTCACATCGCGCAGTTATCTCGCGTCGCTCCAGCGCTATCGGACGGCGCTCGCGCAGCGCAACGCCGCCATGCGGGAGGATCCAGCGGCGCTCGGGTCGCACGAGCAGCGTGTCGCCGTCTGGGAACCGGCGCTGGCCGAGCACGGCGCGGTGCTCTGGCGCGCCAGGCAGAACTGGGTGGACCGGTATGCGGCGCAATTTTCCGAGCTGTGCGCGGCGGTTGGCGAAGGGGGTACGTGCCGGCTGCTGTATCGGAGGTCGTCGGACTCCGAGAGCCACGACCCCGAGGCCATGTTGCGGGACACGCTCGCGCGCAAACGTCAGCTCGACATGCGCCACGGGCTCACGCATGCCGGCCCGCACCGCGATGATCTCGTGCTCTCGCACGATGGCCACGACCTGCGCAGCTATGGATCGGCGGGGCAGCAGCGAACCGCCGCGATCGTGCTGAGGCTGCTGGAAAGCGCCACCTTTCGCGCGGCGACAGGGTGTGAGCCCATCGTGCTGCTCGACGATCCCTTCGCGGAGCTCGACGAGCGGCGCACGGCGCGCATTCTGGAGCTGTTGTGCGTGGACGGACGGGGGCAGATCATGCTCGCGGTGCCGCGCGCGAATGACATTCCGGCGGGACTCACCAGGCTGGAACGGCGCCGGATCGTGGCGGGCGAGATCTCCATGCCCTCGTGATGGCACCGCCGCGGAAGGGAAAACCGCAGCCTATTGGTGACGCGCTCACGAGGTATCTGGATCAGTCCGGATTGGCGAAGCGGGTGGAGCAGGCGGGCATCATTCCGGAATGGGCGCGCATCGTGGGTGAGCAGATCGCGTCGGTCACGGAGCCGCAGATGATCTCGCGCGACGGCACGCTGTTCGTGGCCGTGCGCACGAACTCGTGGATGCAGGAGCTGTCGCTGATGGAACCGCAGATTCTGCGGTTGTTGAACGCGCACGCCGGCGAGTTGACGATCGCCCGGATTCGCTGGCGATTGATGCGCTAACTGCTTGAAATTGCTGGATTTTAGGCTAGATTCAATTGGTTGGGCGCGATTGTTGTTTCGGTATGTATTCGGTAGGGGAATTCGATCACACACATCAGTCGGGATCAGGTGGAAATGGCCAGAGACGGGAGCGCGTCGGAGCACTACGATGCCGGTCAGATTCAGGTACTCAAGGGACTCGAGGCGGTCCGCAAGCGGCCGGGGATGTACATCGGGTCCACGTCCTCGCGCGGACTGCATCATCTCGTCTTCGAGGTGGTGGACAACTCCATTGACGAGGCGCTGGCCGGTTATGCAGATCGCGTCGACGTCATCATCCACGCGGACAATTCCATCCGGGTCATCGACAACGGGCGTGGCATTCCGGTGGATGTGCACCCGACGGAAAAGATACCGGGCGTCGAGCTCGCCATGACGGTACTGCACGCTGGCGGCAAGTTCGACAAGAGCGCCTACAAGGTGTCGGGCGGCCTGCACGGCGTGGGCGTCTCCGTGGTGAACGCGCTGTCGGACAAACTCGAAGTCTGGGTGAAGCGCGACGGACACGAGCACCACATGGCGTTCGAGCGCGGCATTACCAGCAGCAAGCTGCGCACCGTGCGCAAGATCGCGAAGACCGAGAGTGGCACGACGGTTTGGTTCAGGCCGGATCCCACGATCTTCACGGAGCTCACCTACGATGCCGGCATTCTCATTGGCCGTCTGCGCGAGCTGTCCTACCTGAACAAGGGCATCACCATCACGTTCTCGGATGAGCGGGAGACGCCGGCACGGATGGAAACCTTCCACGCGAAGGGCGGTCTCCGGGAATTCGTCACGTACCTGAACAAGGGGAGGAAGACGCTGCACCCCGATGTCATGTACATCGACACGTCGCGCGACGACATCGCCATCGAGCTCGCCATTCAGTACAACGATGGCTACAACGAGAACGTGTTCTCGTTCGTGAACAACATCAACACGATCGAGGGCGGCACGCACCTCACCGGGTTCAAGAGCGCGCTCACGCGCGTGGTCAACCAGTACGCGCAGAAGGGGAACTTCCTGAAGAAGGCGGACTTCACGCTCACCGGCGAGGACGTGCGCGAGGGGATGACGGCCGTGCTGTCCATCAAGGTCCACGAGCCGCAGTTCGAGGGGCAGACCAAGACGAAGCTCGGCAACTCGGAGGCCGAAGGCGCGGTGCGCAGCGCGGTGAACGAGTTCCTCGCGGCATACCTCGAGGAGCATCCGCGCTCGGCCAACACCGTGGTGGAAAAGGCCGTGTCGGCGGCGCGCGCGCGCGAAGCCGCGCGCAAGGCACGCGACCTCACGCGCAAGAAGTCCGCGCTGGACAGCGGCATTCTGCCGGGCAAGCTGGCGGACTGCTCGCTCAGCGAGCCCTCGCTCTGCGAGTTGTATCTTGTGGAAGGCGACTCCGCGGGCGGCTCGGCCAAGCAGGGACGGGACCGCCAGTACCAGGCGATTCTGCCGCTCCGCGGCAAGATCATCAACGTCGAGAAGGCACGCATCGACAAGGTGCTCTCGAACGAGGAGATCCGGACGATCATCACCGCGATCGGCACGGGCATCAAGGATGATTTTCAGGTGGATCAGGCGCGCTACCACAAGATCATCATCATGACCGATGCCGATGTGGACGGCGCACACATCCGCACGCTGCTGCTCACCTTCTTCTTCCGTCAGATGCGCGAGCTCATCGAGGCCGGCTACGTGTACATCGCGCAGCCGCCGCTCTTCCGCGTCGCGAAGGGGAAGGACGAGTTCTACGCATACGACGAGTCGGAGCGCGACACGTACATGGAGCGGCTGGGGAACGGGGACGGCCGCGGCAGCGTGGCGGTGCAGCGCTACAAGGGGCTGGGCGAGATGAACAAGGAGCAGCTCTGGGACACCACGATGAATCCGGAGCGTCGCACGCTGCTCAAGGTGGACATGGAGGACGCGGTGGAGGCGGACCGGATCTTCCAGACGCTCATGGGCGATGATGTCGAACCGCGGCGGCTGTTCATCGAGACCAACGCCAGGTTCGTGAGAAATCTCGACATTTAGCGAGCGACGTACCGGGCGGACCGTGGGGCAGCGGTCATTCCCTTCGGCCGTGCACGGGGCTGGTTACGGGAGCGTGCACGGGGCTCTCAGCGGGCGCGTCACCCCGGCTGCGATGCTCGCTGGGTCCGCCGGGCCGTGACAGATTGCGCGCGGAGTTGACGAGCGCCACGTGCGTGAATGCCTGGGGAAAGTTCCCGACCAGGCGCTTCGCTTGCGGATCGTATTCCTCGGCGATGAGTCCGACATCGTTGCACAGGGCGATCAGGCGCTCGAACATCGCGCGCGCCTCATCGTACCGGCCGAGCAGCGCCAGGTTGTCCACCATCCAGAACGAGCAGGGGAGAAAGACGCCTTCACCGGGTGGAAGGCCGTCCACGTTCGTCTCGGTTCGATAGCGAAGTACCAGGCCGTCCTCCATCAGGTCGCGCTCGATGGCCTCCACGGTGCCGCGCACGCGCGGGTCCGTGGGCGGAAGAAATCCCACCTGTGGAATCAGCAGCAGGCTCGCGTCGAGCGCGGTGGATCCGTAGGACTGCACGAAGCAGTTCCGAGCGGCGTCGTATCCCTGCTCGAGAATCTGGTGATACACCGTGCGGCGCAGGTCGCGCCAGTGCTCGACCGGACCCTGCAGACCGAACTGCTCCACGCCCTTCACCGCGCGATCCAGCGCCACCCACACCATGACCTTGGAGTGCGTGAAGTGCCGGGGTTCGCCACGAATCTCCCAGATTCCGTGATCGGGCTGCTCCCACACCGATTCCAGATGCTCCATGAGCTTGAGCTGGATTTCCCATGCGTGGGGTTCCGGCTGCGATCCGCTGGCGCGCGCGAGGTGCAGCATGTCCATCACCTCCCCGTACACGTCGAGCTGCAACTGCTTGCTCGCGGCGTTTCCCACCCTGGCGGGCGCCGCACCCTGGTAGCCGGGGAGCCATGTGAGCTCCCATTCATCCAGCCGGCGCTCTCCTTCAATTCCGTACACGATCTGCAGGTCGTCGGGCCGTCCGGCCGCCGCGCGCACCAGCCACCGGCACCAGGCCACGGCCTCGTCCTGGAATCCCGTGACGAGCAGGGAGTACAGCGTGAACGTGGCGTCACGCAGCCAGCAGTAGCGGTAGTCCCAGTTGCGCACGCCACCCAGTTGCTCCGGCAACGATGTCGTGGGCGCGGCGACAATGCCGCCGCTGGGCCCGTAGGTGAGCGACTTGAGCGTGAGCAGAGACCGAACCACCTGGGGTCGCCAATCACCGGTGTACGTGCAGCCGTCCGACCACTCGCGCCACCAGCGTTCGGTCGCCTCAATGGCGGCTCGCGCGTCCACGGGCAGCGGCGCCTCCAGGTGCGACGCGAAATGCGACAGCGAGAAGGGAATCGCCTCGCCTTTCCGGATCGTGAACTCCGCGACCGTGGTGAAGCCCTCGCCGTGTGTCTCCACCGGCGTATGGAGATCCATGGAATCCGGACCCGCCGTGGCGGTAAGCGTACCGTCCAGGCGCCGTACCCAGGGGACCGTCGCGCCGTAGTCGAACCGGATCACCAGCTCCATGCGCATGCGCACCGCGCCGTCCAGCCCTTCGACGAGCCGGACGATATCGGATCGCCCCGTCCAGTGTGGCATGCAGTCGGTGACGCGGACGGTCCCCTCGTCGGTGGTGAGTTCGGTATCAAGGATCATGGTTCCGTCACGATAGCCGCGGCGCAGGCTGCCGACCGGCGTGGCCGGAGCGAGCAGCCAGCGACCATGTTCCGGCGTACCGAGCAGCGCCGCAAAGCATGCCGGCGCATCGAACCGGGGAAAGCAGAGCCAGTCGATCGACCCATCGACGCCCACCAGGGCTGCCGTGCGGGTGTTCCCAATGAGCGCATACTGTTCGATGTTCAACGGCACGTGCCGGCTCTCAGCATCGCGTTGCTCCTGTGAAAGTGATGCGGTGGGACACGAGCATGATCGGGTGCTCGGCTTCATCCCCGATCCGGATCGCTGTCTCGAGCGCAGCGCGCCCCGCCCTGACCCCATCATCATCACGTGCAAAAATCGTGGCGAGCGGTTCGCCACGTTCCACCCAGTCTCCCGGCTTCACCCGAATCACGAAGCCAACGGTCGGGTCCACGACGTCAACGGGCCGGCGACGGCCCCCTCCAAGGGCGAGTACGCCCTCCCCGATGGCGCGCGGCTCGACGGCGGCGATGAAGCCACGGCGTGGCGCTTCGTACAGCTCGCACGCTCTCGCCTGCGGCAGTCGTGCCGGATCGTCCACGACGGCCGGATCACCGCCCTGACTCTCGATGATCTGCTGAAACCGGTGCGCCGCGCTGCCGGCGGAAATGGCGACTTCCATCAGTCGGCGCGCCTCGCTCGGGCTGCCGGCCACGTCACCCAGTACCAGCATCTCGGCGCCCAGCGCGTAGGTCACTTCCATGAGGTCGGAAGGGCCCTCCCCACGCAGCGCGTGAATCGCCTCCTCCGCTTCGAGTGCGTTGCCGCAGGCATTGCCGAGCGGGCGGTCCATGGCGGTGATGAGCGCAACGACCTCGCATCCATGATCCTCGCCCAGGGCCGTCATGATGTGCGCGAGCTGCAGCGCCCGTTCCGTCTCCGGGAAGAACGAGCCCGACCCGCGTTTGATGTCGAGCACCAGCCCGGTGAGCCCTTCTGCGAGCTTCTTGCTCATGATGCTCGCGGCCAGGAGTGGCAGGGAGGCGGCGGTGCCGGTCGCATCGCGCAACGCATACATGCGGCGGTCCGCTGGCGCAATCTCGTCCGTCTGCCCGAACAGGGCGCACCCGATGCGCTCGATCTGGGCACGAGCCTGTGCGAGGGAGAGATCGGTCCGCATGCCCGGAATCGCTTCGAGCTTGTCGAGCGTGCCGCCGGTGTGACCAAGTCCGCGGCCGGACATCATGGGAACCGCCACGCCAAGCGACGCGACGAGCGGCGCGAGCACGAGCGAGACCTTGTCGCCCACGCCGCCGGACGAATGCTTGTCCACACGTGCCACGTCGAGGTGCGAGAGATCCAGTGTGGCGCCGCTCCCAAGCATTGCCTCGGTCAACCACGCGATTTCCTCTCGATCCATCCCGCGCAGATAGACCGCCATGAGCAGCGCGGCCATCTGGTAGTCGGGCACAGCGCCGGAAACGAAGTCGCGGAGGAACGCATTCCATTCATCCGGACCAATTCGTCCGCCGTCGCGTTTTCGCTCGAGGAGTTGGTGCGCGAGCATTGACCAGGTTGTGGGGTACTTCTAGCTTATCGCCGGCGTTCCGGTTGCCTCGAGTGGGCACACCGTGGCGCGCGTCCGGCCGTGGATCCAATGTCGGAGATTCCATGCGTGTCCGCCACCTCATTGCCGTCGTTGCCGTCCTGGCCTGCACGCCGGTGCTGCGCGCACAGAGCGCGGCGGAGCAGATTGCACTGGGTGACCAGGCAACGGCGGCAATGGATGCGGTGCAGGCCTACGCGCATTTCAGGGACGCCATCGCGGCGGATTCGAACAACTACGATGCACTCTGGAAGGCCTCTCGCGAAGCCGTGGACCTGGGCGAGTTCGAGCCCGACAAGGCGCGGCAGAAGGAATACTTCGCCGAGGGCGAACAGTACGCACGACGCGCGGTGCAGGTCAGGCCCGATGATGCGGAGGGACATTTCACGCTCGCGCGTGCCCTGGGCCGGGTGGCGCTGACGCTGGGGAAGAAGGATCGCGTGAAGTACGGGAAGGAAGTGCGAACAGAGGCGCTGGAAGCGCTGAAGTACGACTCGCTGCACGCCGGCGCGCTGCATGTGCTGGGGCGCTGGAACGCCGAGATCATGCGATTAAGCGGTTTCTCACGCTTCTTCGCGAAGACATTCCTGGGTGGCGACATCCTTGGCAAGGCGAGCTGGGACTCCGCCGTGTACTACATGGCAAAATCGGTACAGCTCGAACCCAACCGGCTGGTGCATCACCTGGACTACGCCGAGGTGCTGTACGATCGAAACAAGGGAGATGACCGAACGAAGGCCCGCGAACAACTGGAACTCGTCATCAACGGCCAGGCGACCGAATACAATGACAAGAACTACAAAAAAGAAGCGGAGAGAATGGCGGCTGGTGGTTGGTAACTGGTAGCTGGTAGGTGGTAGCTGGACTCGCTACTCCCTTCCAGCTACCAGCCGCCAGCTACCAGCCGCCAGCTACCAGCTACCATCAGCGCCATTTATCCGCTAACTCCTCCATCCGCCAGCGGCCGCGCGCGACGCCACGGCGTACCTTGCGGCGGCTGCGGCGGCCGGCCGAGCGGAGGTCACCGCGCAGTCCACCAACACGATCACCCACGTCATGACTCATCCGTCGCGCGCGCGAGCCGAGAAACTTGCGCGTCGCGGCACCACTCTGCGGCGCCAGCAGCAGGGCCAGTCCGGCGCCGATCAACAGTCCCACGGTGAGACCGATTCCGAACACGCCAGCGTCCCGACTCATGGGCGGCCGCACCGCGTCGTGGCCGGCGTCCTCCATGTCGAGCTCATCAGCAAGCTCATCGTTCGCGTTTTCGTCTCGATGCTCGGACTCACGAGTTTCGTCATCGTCGTGATGAGACCTGGTATCAGTGTGACGTGGCATGGTTGCTCACTCCTGCGGTATGGGATGAACCGGCTTCCGCCGTTGGTAAGAATCTTGCGTTTCCCCTAAAACCATGAGCATGAATCAGTCCCGCACTCCCGGCAGCGGGATCAACTCGGGCGAGACCCGCATGACCTCAATCGGCAAGACCGTGCTGCTCGTGGAAGATAACGAAGACAACCGCATCGTTTATTCCACTATTCTCCAGCACTTCGGCTATCACGTCATGGAAGCGCTCAATGGCGAGGATGGCATCGCAAAGGCCCGGGCGGCGAAGCCGGATCTCATCCTCATGGACATCTCCATTCCGGTGATCGATGGATGGGAGGCCACCCAGGTGCTCAAGCACGATCCGGAGACACGTGGCATTCCGATCATCGCGCTCACGGCGCATGCGCTGGCGGCCGATCGCGAGCGGGCCATGGAGGCGGGGTGTGACAGCTATCTCGCCAAGCCGTGCGAGCCTAAAGCCGTCGTCAGCGAGGTCGAGCGCTTCATCGGCAAGAGCGTCGCGCGCTGAGCATTCGGTGACGTTTCCGCATCGGGAACGTCTGAGATTAGAGGGACTGCACGGGAAACCCCGTGGGCCTTTTCTCACACGAATGCCCGGGAGTGCGATGAGTACCACGATTGCGGCATCATCTTCGACGGATGAAAGCCTGGGGGCGCCGGATGAGGCCGGCCGGCTGCGCGAGCGGATCGCGCAGCTCGAGCGGGAACGCGGACATCTGGTCGCCGTCATTGACATTCTTACGGAAGCGTCCGCCTCACCCCACGTCAACGAAATCCTGCAGGTGATCGCGCGCAAGCTCGGCGAGGCGTTCGGGCTCGACCGCTGCTCGATCTGCCTGCTCGGTGCGCAGCGCGACGTGCGTCTCATGGCGACGTACACCGACCCATCGCTGCGTAATCTCATCATCGATCTCGATCGCTACCCTGAGCTGCGCCGCGCGTTTGACAGTGGTGAGACCGTGTTCATCCCGGACGCGAGCGAGGAGCCGATGTTCCAGGGCGCGGAGCTCGCCGATGTGCTGCGCAACATCAAGTCCATTGTCGTCGTGCCGATCAGTTGGCGCGGCACCGTGATCGGCGCGATTTTTCTGCGCACCGATCGGGGGGCCGCCCCGTTTTCCGAGGCGGATGTCCGTTTCTGTCAGGTCGTCGCGTCACTCACCGCGAACACGCTGCGCAACGCGCACCAGTTCGAGTCGCTGCTGCGGGGGCAGCAGGAATCGCAGCGCACGGAGCGCCGGGATGAGATCCAGCGCATTGCGCTCGTGGCCTTCATGCGCCGCCTGCTCGACCGGTACACGAACGCCGATGACCACATGTGGGCGGAAACGCTGCTGCCGGACTCCGCGGACGAGGAGCTGGACCGGCTGGTGTCTGTCGTGATGGAAGTGGTTGGATCGGAGGCCGAGCGAGGGTAGGCACCGGCCGGGGAATGCGCCGCCATGCGCGTCGTTCCCGATCGGCCGCTCTCCCGCGTCGAGCCCGTTCACGGCGGCCCGTCGGGCAGATTATCTTGTTGCTTCATGCCCGAGGCCTCTCCTGCCCTTGCGCGCCGTGCCGCGGAGCTGCGGCGCCAGCTCGAGCGCGCGAACTACCAATATTACGTGCTCGATGCGCCGGAGCTTTCCGACCTCGAGTTCGACCGGCTCTTTCGCGAGCTCGCGGAGCTCGAAGAGCATCACCCGGAGCTACGGACAGCGGATTCGCCGACCCACCGCATTGGCGCGCCGCCGCAGAGCCAGCTCCCCAAGCACGAGCACCTCGTGCCCATGCTGTCGCTGGCCAATGCCTTCAGCGACGAGGAGCTGCTCGAGTGGGAAGCCCGCATCGTACGACTGTCGGGTGACGTGGCTCGCCAGGGCTATACCGCGGAGCTCAAGATCGATGGCGCGGCCGTGAGCCTGACGTACAAGCACGGCATCCTGGTGGGTGGCGCGACGCGCGGCAACGGACGAATCGGCGAGGACGTGACCCCCAATCTGCGGACCGTCCGGGACATTCCCCTGCGACTCGACACGGCTTATCCGCCAGAGCACGTGGAGATCCGCGGCGAGTGCTACTTTCCGTTCGACCGCTTCGAGTCGCTCAATGCGGAGCGCATCGCCCGTGGCGAGCCGGTGTTCGCCAACCCGCGGAACGCCGCGGCCGGCTCCCTGCGCCAGCTCGATCCCTCCATCACGGCCCGGCGCCCGCTCCGGTTCTTCGGATTTGCGGCGGGCGTGCCAGCGGGGAACACCCTTCCCTTCCGCACGCAGTGGGATCTCCTCGAGACACTCAAGGCGTGGGGCATTCCGGTCGAGTCGCATCGCACGCGGTGCGCGTCGCTCGACGACGTCACGGCCTTCGTGGAGACCGTGGAGAAGCGGCTGCGCGCGGAGCTCAACTTCGGCATTGACGGCGTCGTCGTGAAGGTGCAATCGCTCGCGCTCCAGGATGAGCTGGGCGACATTGGCGGACGCGAGCCGCGCTGGGCGATCGCGCGAAAGTTCGCGCCCGACATCGCCATGACGCGGCTGCGCGCCATCGAGGTGAATGTCGGCCGCACCGGCGCGCTCAATCCGTACGCGGTGCTCGAGCCGGTGGAGATTGGCGGCGTCACGGTGGAGCTGGCGACACTGCACAACGAGGATCTCATCCTCGGAAAGGACCTGCGAGTGGGCGACTGGGTGCAGGTGAAACGCGCAGGCGAGGTGATACCACAGGTCATTGGCCCGGTGCCGGAGCGGCGCGACGGCAGCGAGCAGGTGTGGCGCATGCCCGCGGTGTGCCCGGTGTGCCACACGCCGGTGGAGCGCGACGAAGAAGGCGTCGCCATTTACTGTCCCAACGTCGCGTGCCCCGGTCGCCAGCTCGAAGGCCTGGTGCACTTCGCGTCGCGCGGCGCCATGGACATCCGGGGGCTGTCGTATGCACGCATCCAGCAGCTTCTCGATGCCCACCTGATTCACGACATGGCCGACATCTACTCGCTCACCGCAGAGCAGATTTCGGGGCTCGACCGCTTCGCCGACCGAAGCGCGGAGAATCTGATCGCCGCCATCCAGGCGTCCACGCATCAGCCACTCTCGCGCCTGATCAATGCGCTGGGCATCCGCCACGTTGGCGACGGCGCGGCGCAACTGCTGGCGCGTCACTTCGGGACGCTGGAGGCACTTGCCGCCGCCACGGAGGAACAGATTCTCGAAATTCGCGGCGTGGGCGACGTCATTGCCCGATCCGTGACCAGCTACTTCGAGAATCCCTCCACGCACACGCTGCTGGCCAAGCTGCGCAAGGCCGGCGTCAACGAGATCGAACCACGGGCACACGCCCGCGGCGGTAGCCTCACGGGCATGACGGTCGTCATTACGGGGACACTGCCCACGCTGTCGCGCAAGGAAGCCACGCAGCTCGTGGAATCGCACGGTGGACACGTCACCGGCTCGGTATCGAAGTCCACCAGTTTCGTGGTGTGCGGTGATGACGCGGGAAGTAAACTCGACAGGGCGCGGACGCTTGGCATCGAGACGATCGATGAAGCGGAACTCTTGCGCCGCGTGGGACGTCAACTTTAGGTACAGTCATGTCATCCTCACTCGACCTCCCCCGGCACGACCTCATGGCGGTGAGCCGCGCGAGTCTTGCCACGCTGCGCTCGGCGCTGGTGCGCGACAACGGCCCGACCGCTGCTGCGGCGCTCCAGGAAGCCGGCTTTGCCGGCGGGGCAGCGGCCTTCGACGCGTTCCGCGCATGGCTGCGCGCGCGCGGCGAGGCCGACCCGGGCGACCTGGACCTCGCTGACTTCCAGCGCGAGGCGGCGGATTTCTTCCATGAGACCGGATGGGGCAGCATCCAGATCGGATCGTTGCACGACGCGGTGGCCGTCGTGGACTCGTCCGACTGGAGTGAAGCGAGTCCCGGCGAACACCTCGAGCACCCCGGCTGTCATTACTCCACGGGCATGCTCGCGTATTTCTTTGGTCAGTTTGCCGATGGCGCGCTGGGCGCGCTCGAAGTCGAGTGCCGCTCTGCCGGTGCCGCGCGCTGTCGCTTCCTGCTGGGCAACACGGACGTGATGCAGTATCTCTTTGCGGCGCTGGAGCGGGGCGAGGCATACGACGCGGCCGCCATCCGCATCGGCGCGGAAGGGCTGCCCCAGGGGCAGCCCTTCTGATGCATCGGCGCCACAAGGGACAGGCCTGGAGCCAGCGCCTGGGGCAGCCCTGGAGGCAGCACCCAGGCCGTCATGATCGGCCGATGATCACCTCGCCGTCCCACGGCAAGACAATCGTGTTATCCGTCTCCAGCGCCGCGAAGTCCGGCTCATAGGGTCCGGTCCGGAACCCGACCGCCGTGCGAATGTCGGCGGCGCCGGTATTCACGATGGCCGCGACGGCCATGCGCATCGTCTCGCCGGAGTCGCAGGTTTCATCCACCAGCAGCACCCGCTTGCCGCGCACTTCCAGCGGAGCGGCACCAATAATCGCCGGCGTCTCCCGCACGGCTTCAGCGCGATAGCGACGACTGACCATGATCGAATGGAATTCGCGCTGCAACATGGCCGCGATCACGGCGCCGGGAATGACGCCGGCCGTCGCGATGCCGATCACCACTTCCGGGTCATAGCTGCGGGCGACCTTGAGCGCGAGCGCCCGTGACAGCTCACCAAACAGCGGCCAGTCCACTTCGAATACGCCGCGACTGGCCTCATGGATCGAAGGGCGTGATGGCACGAGCGGCCTCCCGGGTGGCGCGCGCAGGCATTGGCCGCGCGACGGTATGTCGGCAAACTACCACGCCGGCGCCAGCCGGGACAGCGCGGTTGCCGCACTGCGAGGCAATCGGTAACTTTGCCCTCTGCGAGGCCGAGCGGCGCTTGATGGCACTGCGTCACGTCGTCCATTTCTCATCCGTTCTCGACACGATACGCGACCGCATGTCCTGGTGGAGCCGCCTGACCGGTGGCCGCTCGGCGAGCACACCCAAGCCGCAGCGCCTCGACTATCTCAGTGAAGCCCTGACGCTGGAGCGGCAGGGGGATTTCGACGCCGCCCTCACGTCGTATCGGCTCGCGCTGCGCGATCAGCCCAATGACCAGCGCATCCTGCAGAACATGGCCATCGCGTTCTCCAAGACCGGGCGCCTCGATGATGCCATTCGCTGCTACCGCCGCGCGCTCGACATCGACCCCGCGCTGGGTGGCGCGCACTACGGGCTCGCGTTCCTGCTCCTCAAGCGCGGCGACACGCAGGGTGGGGAGCGGCATCTCACCGAGTTCCTGGCTCATGCGCCGAAGAGCACGGAAGCCGAGCGCTGGGTGCAGCACGCCCGCCAGGTGCTCGAACAGATCAGGAACCACGTGGATGTCAATTCCCTCACGGATCCCGAGTAAGGCGTGGGCACCGTCCTCGCGATCATCAGTCAGAAGGGTGGTGTCGGCAAGACGACCACGGCGGTGAATCTCGCGGCGGCGTTTGCGCGGCGCGGCCTCAAGACTCTCCTGGTGGACGTGGATCCACAGGGCGCGGTGCGCTACGGGGTGGGATTGCGGAATGATCACACGCGATTCGGCATTTCGGACTATGTCGCCGGCCGCAAGACGCTCCGGGACATCATCCTCCCAACTGCCCTGCCCTGGCTGCGCGTGATTCTCGCGGGCAGCGTGAGTACCGAATCGAGCCAGTCGGTGTATCAGCATCAGATCGAGGAGACACGGCTGCTTCCGGAGCTGCTGGCGCTGGCGCGCGAGCGGACACACATCACGGTGGTGGATGCGCCGCCCGGGCTTGGACCGGTGGTGCAGCGGGTGCTTCAGGGAAGCCAGCACGTGGTGGTACCGCTCCAGTGCGAGCCGCTGGCGCTGCAGACCACGCCGCAGATTCTGCGCGGGATTCAGGACATGGTGGCTGAGAACGACGATCTGACGCTGGACGGCCTGCTGCTCACGATGGCCGATCCCCAGAACGATTCCTGCGGCCGCGTGGTGGACTACATTCGCCGCAATCTGCCACGCAGCATGCTGCTGGATGTCGTGGTGCCCCGGTCGCTCGCCGCCACGGAATCGTTCGCGGCGGGACAGCCGCTCGTGCTGCGCTCGCCGGCCGACCCCGCGGCGCAGGCCTACGTGAATCTCGCGGCAATTCTGATACAGCGGTTCGAGTGATGCGCCGCGCCACCTGTCGCGCGATCTTGGCGGCGACGCTGGTCATCGTCGCCGCGCTGGCCTGCAGCGAAGTCGGCACGGATCCCTCGATTCCCGTCGCCATCCAGCTCTCGCCCTCGCCACTTCCGTCCATCGTGGTGGGAGATTCCATGCGCGACAGCACGGGCGCCGCGGTTCCGCTGCGGGCCACGGTGTTCAATTTCCGGAACGAGGTCATTCCCGACGCGCCCATTCGCTTCCTCGCGCTCGACAGCGCCAAACGATTCAGCGTGGATTCCACGACCGGATTCGTCGCGGCCAACGACACGGGACAGGCCACCGTCGTCGCGACGTCGCTCACGCTGCAGTCGGCGCCCATCACGCTCATTTCCGTCGTGCGCCCCGGTGCGATGCTTGCCCTGGACAGTCTGCGCGATTCGCTCCACTATGCGTTCACGGGACGCGATACGCTGCGCACGTTTCAGGTGCGGATCGTCCAGATCTCCGGCACCGACACCATACCCGTGCCCAGTTATCTGGTGCACTACGCGTTCACGTATCCCGCAGGCCTGGACAACACCGATTCCACGGCCGTGCAACTCGTGGACGACACCAAACGACCATCGCTGGTGGATACCACCGACGCCACGGGCACGGCGAACCGATCGCTCCGGATCACGCCGGACACCAAGGCGTTTGCCGACTCCGTGGTCGTTCAGGTCACGGCCGCCGAACCAAACGGCGCCGCGGTGCCCGGGAGTCCCATCCGCTACGTGCTGCGCGTTCTCATCGAATAGCGGGCGCGTGCGTCACCGCTGGAGGAGACGATGACCGGAACCGCCGACCGCGCGAGCGCCACGCGCGACGACGTGCTCCTCGCGCCGGCCACGCTCACGCAGCTCTTCTTCGACGCCGTGGATCGCCATGACCGTCCCGACGCGCTGCAGGTGAAGCGCGATGGACGCTATCATCCGCTCTCGCACCGCTGGCTCGCCGGCCGTGTGCGTCATGCGGCGCTGGGTCTCGACGCGCTGGGCATCGCCCGGGGCTCCCGCGTCGGCATTCTCTCCGAGAATCGTCCGGAATGGGCCATTGCCGATTACGCATGCCTCACCGGTGGTCTCATCGACGTCCCGCTCTATCCCACGCTGCCAGCAGCCCGCATGGAGTACATTCTGCGGGATTCCGGAGCCGTCGCGATCTTCGTCTCCGACGAGGCGCAGGCCAGGAAGATCGCATCCATTCGCTCGGAGCTGCCCGACCTGAAGTGGATGATCGGGTTTGCGGACGCGCCCATGGTCGGCGTGGATCTGACGCTGGCGGCGCTCGAAGCGAAGGGTGCAGCCGCGGAGAATCCCGACGGTGTCGCACGCTATCGGACCGCGGCGCTGCGCACCATGCCGGACGACCTCGCGACGATCATCTATACGTCGGGTACCACGGGCGAGCCCAAGGGCGTCATGCTCAGTCACGGCAACATCGCATCCAACGTGGCCGCGGTGATGTCCATCATCCCATTCGGCGCCGGCGACGTGTCGCTCAGCTTTCTGCCGCTCTCGCACATCCTGGAGCGCATGTTCGATTTTCTGATGTTCTGTACGGGCGTGTCCATCGCCTACGTGGAATCCATGGACACGATCGTGGAGAACATCGGCGAGGTGCGGCCGACGTTCGTCGTCTCGGTGCCGCGCATCTACGAGAAGATCCATGCGGCCGTCCTGGAGAAGGCAATGTCGGGCGGGGCCGTCACGCGCCGGATCTTCCACTGGGCGCGAGACGTGGGTGCACGCTGGGCACACATCCGACTGGATGGTGAAACGCCCGGTGCGCTGCTGGCCATGCAGTACGCGCTCGCGCAGCGACTCGTGTTCTCGAAGCTCAAGGCACGCGTCGGCGGCCGCATCCGGTACTTCGTCTCCGGCGGAGCACCGCTGGCGGTGGAGATCACCGTGTTCTTCTACGCCGCCGGTCTCCAGATTCTGGAGGGCTACGGACTCACGGAGTCATCGCCCGTCATTGCCGTGAATTCGCCGGACCACTTCCGGCCGGGCACCGTGGGACGCCCCATCGCCGGTGTGGAGGTGACGATCGCGCCGGATGGCGAAATACTCGCGCGTGGCCCCAACATCATGAAGGGCTACTTCAACCGGCCCGACGACACTCGCGCCGCCATCGATCCCGACGGCTGGCTGCACACCGGCGACATTGGCACGCTGCAGGACGGCTTTCTCAGCATCACCGATCGCAAGAAGGATTTGCTCATCACGGCGGGTGGAAAGAACATCGCCCCCCAACCCATCGAGAATCAGATCAAACAGAGCAAGTTCGTGGCCGAGGCGGTGCTCATTGGGGACAGACGCCGGTATCCCGTGGTGCTCGTCGTGCCCGACTTCCCGCAACTCGAGACGTGGGCTGCCGCCGAGCACATCGTCTACTCCACGCGGCACGAGCTGCTTGAACAGCCCGCCGTGCGCACGAAAATGGAGAAGGAGGTGCTCGCCGGACTCTCGGGGCTGGCCAAGTTCGAGACGCCGCAGAAGGTGGGGCTGCTCGACCGTCCGTTCTCGATCGAGAACGGGGAGCTGACGCCCACGCTCAAGGTGCGCCGTCAGGTGGTCAATGCGCGATACGAGTCGCTCATCGCATCGCTCTACGCCGAGTAGGGAGCTATGCGTCGCGCCGCAACAGGGGCACGGTCGTGACGTGCGTGCGAGCGGCCAGCCAGTGGTTCTCGTCGCGGGCCAGCTCCTCCACTCCCGCCGGACGAGATGACTCGACCGGCGCGAGCAGCCGTCCGTTCGGCTGCAGCGCCGCGACCGCGGCGGCAAGGCAGTCTGCGCTCGCGTGCGCGGCGTCCAGCGCCACGCCGCGCACCGTGAACGGCCGCAGTGGCAGGTGCCCCGCGGTGAGCAGGAGCGACACGCCATTCCCGCTCTCAATGTCCGATGGCGCATCCAGACCGAGCACGTGAACGTGCTCCGTGAGCTCACCCATGGCGTGCGCCGCTGCCGCCCACCGTCCCACGAGGACGATCACGCCTCCCGGCGTCGTCAGATCCAGCAGGGCGGCCACGCGCAGCGCGAGCTCGCCGCCATCGTCCGCGGCCGCCGGCGTGATGCCGCGCCGGCCATCGCGAAAGTCCGCCACGCCGTATTCAATGGCGTAGCGCGCGTCGCAGACCGGACAGCCCAGCTCTCCGCTCACGATGTCGCGCTGTTCCATGCGATATGCCGACGCGACCAGCCAGGTGGCCTCGTGCGGGCGCACGCAGCGCAGCGCGCCCACGAGCTCCAGAAACACGATCGCCGTTACGCCCGGGAGAGCCGCAGCTCGTCCACGTTGACCGCGGCCGGTTGCCTGACGGCGTACAGCACGGCGGCCGCGACGGCGTCCGCGTGCAGCATGGCCTCGCGCGGCGGGAAGCGGCCGGTCCCGGCCTGATCGATGCCGTCCCAGATGCTGGTGTTGGTGGACGCCGGCGACACGAGCGTCACGCGCACGCCGCTGCCTCTCAGCTCGGTCCGCAGCACCTCGTGCAACGCCCGCGCGCCGAACTTGCTCGCCGAGTAGGCGGCGTTCCCGGCCATCGCGATCCGGTCGGCCACCGACCCGATCGTGACGATATGGCCGCTGCCCCGTGCGCGCATTCCCGGAAGCATGGCGTGAACCATGAGAAACGATGACAGCAGATTCACGCGCAGCGTGTTCGCGAATTCCTGCGGCGTGACGTCCGCGACCGGCATCGGGTGGAAGACGCCCGCGTTGTTGATCAGGATGGCCGGCGCGCCGCCGAAGGTCCGCGTGATCACGCCCGCCGCGCGCGCGACGGCGTCGGCGTCGGAGACGTCGCAGGGGATGGGCAGGGCGGCGGGGCCGATCTCATTCGCCCGCGCCGCGAGCGCTTCGCCGCCTCGCGCCAGCATGGCGACGCGCGCGCCGCTGTCCGCGAGCGCCCGCGTAATGGCCAGCCCGATGCCGCGGGATGCGCCGGTCACGACGGCCGTCCGCCCGGTGGGCGTCGCGTTCACAGCGCCGACTGATTGCGGCTGTGCGCCAGCGCCAGAAACTCCTCGCGCGTGCGCGCGTCGTTCCGGAAAATGCCCGTGACGGCCGACGTCACCGTCTGCGAATTCTGCTTCTGCACACCGCGCATCATCATGCAGAGATGATATGCTTCGATCACGACGCCCACGCCGCGCGGCTCGAGCACGCTCTGAATCGCTTCGGCGATCTGCTCGGTGAGCCGCTCCTGCACCTGCAGGCGGCGCGCAAACACCTCGACGATGCGCGGGAGCTTGGAGAGCCCTACGATCTTGTTGTCCGGGATGTACGCGATGTGCGCCTTGCCGAAGAAGGGAAGCATGTGATGCTCGCACAGCGAATAGAGCTCGATGTCGCGCACCATGACCATGCTCGTGTGCTCTTCCTCGAACACGGCATCGCCAACGACGTCCTCCACGCGCTGGTCGTAGCCGCGCGTGAGCCAGGAGAGCGATGCCGCCACGCGCTGGGGCGTCCGGAGCAGGCCCTCGCGCTCGGGGTTCTCGCCGATCAGTTCGAGAATGGCGCGCACGTGCGCCTCGAACTCCGGTGCGGAGGTCGGCGGCTCCTCTCCGTTGAGCACGCGCTCGAGTCGAGCGGACGATGGCACGCCTGGCGCGTGCAGATGATCATGTGAGTCAGGCATGCTGGGTTCCTCTGTCATAGAACGCGGCGCGGCTGGCTCGCGTTCCACCCGGAACGGCTTGAGCCGGTCGCGCCGCCGGTCTATGTTTGCGCGTGTCCCCTGCCCCGCAGTCGGGGCATTTCTCTTAATAGGGACGCGCACCAGTGAAAGTCAAGTTCGCGATGGCAGGCATGGCGAGCGCCGCCGCATCCGCATGGTCCGCGGTGTGGACTTTCCCCACCATGCTCTTCAGCGCGTTCCTGATCACGTGGGGCGCCGAAGCGGCGCAGTTCCTCATCGCCCAGGGACTCGCGCTGGCCATTCTCGCCTGGATCCAGACGCTGCCCGAGTTCGCGGTGGAAGCCGTGATCGCATGGGCCGCGGGCGGCGACACCGCGCGCTGCTTCGTCTCGCTGCCGCCCGCGGGGTGTCACTCGCACCTGGCGATCGCCAATTTCACGGGGGCTGTGCGGCTGCTGATCGGGCTGGGCTGGCCCATGATCTACTTCGTGGCCGCCTTCTTCCGGCGCCGGTCGAAAGGCGCCTTCGCACCCATCCTGCTCGATGACGAACACGCCGTGGAGGTGCTCGCCACGGTGCCTCCGGTGCTCTACTTCCTGTGGATCTGGTACAAGCGGTCCATTGGTCCGCTGGATGCCGTGGTGCTCGTGGCGATGTATGCCGCGTACCTCGCCATGCTCTGGCGCTTCCCCGCGCATGGAGAGGAATCGCTGGCTGATGCGCCGCGCGTGGCGCGATGGGCGTACACGCGGCCCGGCCGATGGCGCGTGGTCGCCATCGCGGCGCTGTTCGTTGGCGGTGGCCTGCTGATCTACCTTACCGCCGAACCGTTCCTCGACTCCATGCTCGCCGTGGCCACGTCCTTCGGCGTCAGCCAGTTCGTGTTCGTGCAGTGGGTGGCGCCATTCGTGAGCGAGTTTCCGGAAAAGGTGTCGGCGTTCCACTGGGCAAGCCGGGTGAGCACCGCACCCACGGCGCTGATGAATCTGCTCTCGAGCAACGTGAATCAGTGGACGGTGCTCGCGGCCATGATTCCCATCGTTTTCAGCGCGTCGCGCGGCATACCCGCGTCGCTCCCGTTTGACGGCGTGCAGCGCCTGGAAATCCTGCTCACCGTGATGCAGAGCCTGGTGGCGGTGCTGGTCCTCGTCCGCATGCGGTTCGACTGGTGGAACGCCTCGCTGCTCCTTGGCCTGTGGCTGGCCCAGTTCATCGAGGCCCACTGGCGCGAGGAGATCACGTGGATATACGGTATATGGGCGGTGGTGCTGGTACTTTCCTGGATCTGGGCACCACCCACTGCGCCGCGCATCTTCTGGCGGCTCCTGCGTGAGCGGGTCCGGCCGGCGGCAGCGCGCCAGCCGTGAAGGCGGGACGAACGGCACCGGGAGAGCGGGCCGTGCAGACCCGAGACCGGTGCAGGAAAAACCAAACCCCGCCCTCGGGGGCGGGGTTCGGAGAGCAGGAACGAAGAGTATTCTTGAAGCCCCGTCGAATGACTGAGGTTCTCACCACAACTCTTCGCCTTCCCCGCACCGGGGCATGACGTCGGTGATGGATTGTCGAACCCACCCGAGAGACTTGTTGGCTCAAAAATGTGAGCTCTTCGTTCCGTGCTGTCGGGCAATGTAGTATTCCACGACGAGCGAGTCAATCACGAATGACCGAGACACCTTCATCGAAATTCTGGTATGCGGCGGCCTATCCGATCGCCTTCGCCATGCTCGTCCTCTGGGCCATCGTCACCTTTGCGCTGGGCGGTCCGGGGTGGATTCACGCGCTCCTCTCCATTGGTGTCTTCATCCTCATCTGGCGCGTGACGGCCGGTGGTACGGAGAGTGCATGGCGGAAGTACGTAAGCCAGCGCGCGCAGCGCAAATAGCCGGCGTCGATTCCGCTAGGCGCGCAACAGTACGAGGGCGGCAATCCCCCACGCCATGGTGAGCACGGTGATGGGGACGCCAGTGCGCAGGAAGTCGCCGAAGCGCATGGGGACGCCGCGCGAGCTGGACCGTTCGGCGACAATGAGATTCGCCATGGAGCCGAGGATGGTGAGATTCCCCGCGAACGTGGCGCTCATTGCCATCACGAGCCAGATCAGCTTCGGATTGGGCAGGTGGGGAACCACCGGCCGCCAGAGCATCACGGCCGGCACGTTCGACACCAGATTCGACAGAACGGTCATCGCGGCGCTCACGGTCACGGCGTCATGCCATGGATTGCCGCGGAGACCTCCGGCGGCACGCGAGGTGAGGTCCAGGAACAGCGGCAGATCCTGAACCCCGCGCATCAACACAAACAGCGCCGCAAAGAAGAGCAGCAGCGACCATTCCACACGCGCAAACGCCTGGGCCGCATCGCGCCCGCCGATGGCGATCATCACCGTGCCGGCGGTAATCGCCACGAGCGGAAGCGAGAGCCCGGCCAGCCAGCATGCAAGCGCCGCGGCAAAGAGGATGAGGGCCTTGATGACCAGTGCGCGATCGAGCGGGGTGTCCACCGTTCCCACGGTGCCGGCTGTCGTCGGCCGCAGATCGTTCCGGTACGCGAACGCCAGCACGGCATATACGATCACCAGACCGCCGGCCGCGGGGAGCGCGAGCGCGCCGAAGAAGCTGGCGTATCCAAGATGACTCGAAATGCCGATGAGCATGTTCTGCGGATTGCCGGTGATCGTGGCCGCACTCCCGACGTTGGCGGCGAACGCGACGCCCAGCAGGAAGGGGAGTGGACGCAAGCGCAGGGCGCGCAGCGCGGGAATGAGCAGGGGTGTGAAGACGAGGCAGATCGTATCATTGAGGAAGAGCGCGGAGAGCAGACCGCTCGTCGCCACGATCATGGCCAGCAAGACGCGCGGCGAGGTCGTGCGACCGACAATGCGCGCCGCGGCCCAATCGAAAAAGCCGCCCAGCTCGAGATATCCGGTGAGCAGCAGCACGCCCAGGAGAAAGACGATGACGTCGGGATCGATGGCCGCGTACGCATCATGCACCGGCAGGCGGCCAACGACGACCATGGCCACGGCACCGAGCAGTGACGCAGCCGGCCGGTTGAGGCGCATGCCGGGCAGTTGCTGCACGGCAATGAGCCCGTAGGTAGCCACGAAGATCGCGAGTCGAACCGTGTTCACGGGGAATGATCCGGGTGAGGCAGACGGAAACTTACAGCAGTGGGGCCGGCATGCAGCCGGCGACGGCGCCGGCCGCGCGGCCGGAAACACGGCAGGAGGCACCGCGGGCCCCCGTGCTGGTCACGGGCGCGGGCGGCTTCGTGGGCATGCACGTATGCCACGAGCTGTGCCGCCGCGGGTGGAGTGTGCGCGCGTTGGCCCATTCTCCGGCCAAGGCAGCGCAACGTCTGGCGGGACTGTCGCTCGAGATCGTGGTTGGCGACCTCCGCGACGTGGCGGTGGTGCGCCGCGCCGTTGGCGGCATGGGCGCTGTCGTGCACCTCGCCGCTATCGCGATCGAGCGGGGGGGCCAGCACTACGAGCAGGTCAATGCGGACGCCACCGCCACGCTGCTGCGCGAAGCGCAGGCTGCTCGCGTCGAGCGGTTCGTGCACATGTCACAGAACGGCGCGTCGAGCGGTTCGCCGTACCGGTTCCTGCGGAGCAAGGGCGTGGCGGAGGACGCGGTGCGCGACAGCACGATGGGCTGGACCGTGCTGCGCCCCTCGGTAATCTTCGGCCGCGAGGATGAATTCGTGAACGTGCTCGCGCGCCTGGTCCGGCTCTCACCGCTGGTGTATCCCGTGCCGGGCGGCGGCAGGGCGCGCTTTCAGCCGATCGCGGTGGACGACGTCGCGCGTGTCGTCGTGAGGGCACTCGACATGCCCGAGACGTCCCGAGCCGTGTACAGTCTGGGCGGCGCAGAGCCCCTGTCGCTGCGCGCTATGGTGGAGCGCGTGCTGGCGACCATGCAGCTTCGCCGGCATCTCGTGAGCGTGCCCGTGCCACTCGTGCGCCCGATCGTCGCGGTCCTGGAGCGAATACTGTCACGTCCCCCCGTTACGACGGGATTGCTCGATCTGCTTGCGCTGGACAACACGATCGCGGAGAATGCACTCACCAGTGTCTTCGGTATCACGCCCGTGCCGTTTCTGCCGGACGCGCTGGACTACCTGCGCGACATCACGCTGCGCAGCGCGATCAGGTCGCTGTTTCAGGAGACGTAGCCGAACCACGGTCAGGAGGGACGTCGACCCCGGCTGCGGCGAGACAGGCTTCCAGGACAATCAGAGTTGTCCGCTGCCCGGGCTGCTTGCCGCTCCGGTGCAAACAGCCTGACAGGATTTCAGGATTGACAGGATTCCCACGGTGCCGTTCCCAAAGCAGTTCCCGTCGTTCAGCGAGCGGATTGGAACTTGGGGACTCGGCTCCGAACAATCCTGTTCATCCTGACCATCCTGGAAATCCTGTCATTTCTGTCCGTCGTGCAGCGCCTCGCATCGCCTCTCAACCGTCGACGACCGCTTGACTCGCGCAGCCTCCAGCGCCAATACTGATGGCGCGCTCTGGGGCGCCTCCTGTCCGCGGCAAGGGAGTGCTACTCCCACCCATGCTGGTTCGTCGCACAGCACGAGCCTTCTTCCTGCCTGCACTCAGCGGACTTCAGGCGCGCAATCGGAGGAAGGTTTCCATGACCAGGAAGCTCACGCCCCGGAGTTCCCTCGAGACCTTCAAGAGGGAGGCGAAGCGCTGGCTGGCCGCGCTTCGTGAGAACGACCCGGCTGCACGCGCGCGCCTCGTGCGTGCGCACCCCACGGCCCCACCCAATCCCGGGCTGCGCGACGTGCAACTGGCGCTCGCGCGGGAATACGGATTCCCGGGCTGGATGGCGCTCCGGTCCGAACTCGCGAGTCGACACGACAGCGCGCGCCCCGCGGGTCACGTCACGCCCCTCCAGGAACTGCTCCTGGCAGCGGCGCAGGGCGACGCCGGCCGCGTGCGCGAAGCGCTGAAGGCACACCCCGGAATCGTGAGCGAGCGAGGCGAGCTGCCTGGCCACACCGGAAAGCGCAGCGCGCTCCATTTCGCGATGAACTCGCTCAATGAAACAGTGGTGGAGGTGCTGCTCGAACATGGCGCCGATCCCAACGCGCGCGATGAGGGCGACAACGCGATGCCGCTGCACTTTGCCGCCGAGCGTGAGCACCTCGGAATCGTCAGGCGCCTCATCGAGAGCGGTGCGGATCCCATTGGGACAGGTGACGGCCACGAGCTCGAGGTCATCGGGTGGGCTACCTGCTTCGCGCGCTCGCCCAACGGCGACGTCGTTTCATACCTCCTGGCACACGGTGCACGACACAACATCTTCTCCGCCGTCGCGACTGGTGCGGTCGCGGCAATTCAGGAGATCGTCGCCCATGCGCCCGCCCAACGCGACAGGTCCATGGACCGCACCAACCAGCACCGCCGGCCGCTGCACCTCGCCGTCGTGAAGCACCAGCCGGAATCGCTCGACACGCTGCTCGCGCTGGGCGCGGAGGTGGACGCACGCGACGCGGCGGGACTGACGCCGCTCGATCAGGCGGCACTGGCTGGTGAACGTGCGATGGCTGAGCGACTCATCGCGCGCGGTGCACGCGTTGATCTTCCCGCCGCCGTGGCACTCGGTCGCGACGATGACATGCAGCGACTGCTGCGCGACGAGCCGGAGAGCCTGCGACCGGGCGGACGGTGGGATCGGGTCATCGTGCGAGCGAGCGAACGGGCACCCGCGCACGTGATCGAGGCGCTCGTGAAGGCGGGTGCATCGGTGCACGTCCGTGACGACCACCGCATCGCCGCGGACGGCACGCACGGCTACACCGCGCTCCATGCGGCGGCCTTTCACGGCAACACCGACGCGGTGCGCGCGCTGCTGCGGCTGGGCGCCAATCCCGCGGACCGCGAGGACAAGTACTGGGGTACGCCTGCGGGATGGGCGAATCATGCCGGGCACGGTGACACGCGCGATCTCATTCTCGACGGCGTGATCGACATCTTCGATGCGATCGAGTTTGACCGCGTCCAGCGGATCGCCGGGATTCTCACGCGCGATCCGCAGGCGCTGGACCGCAAGTTCGGTGCATACGTCACCGGCGATCAGAAGCCGCGCGAATGGCTGGATCCGGCCTGGACCCCTCTCGCATACGCCGTTGCCCACGGCAGGGCGGAGGCCGCACGCGAGCTGGTGGCGCTCGGCGCAGACCTCACCGTTCGTGACTCGTCGCATCGCGACCTTGCCTCACTTGGCGCAGTCGCGGGGCACGACGACATCGTTGGTGTGCTGCGCTCCGTGCAGGATGCGCCAGCACCGCGCGGCAGGATCCCGGATGCCGCGAGCGAGCGCGTCGCGCGGTTTCTGCGCTCGGCATGTCTCGACTGGCGCACCGGCGGATCGCAGCGCGCCTTCGCGAGGAACGATGCCGGCCGCATGCTGCAGCATCACCCGGAACTCGCGACGAGCAACATCTACACGGTCGTTGCATGCGGTGCGCTGGACGCTGCGCGCCGCATGCTCGATGCCGAGCCGGAGCTTGCCACCGCGCCCGGCGGTCCGCGCTCCTGGCCGCCGCTGCTGTACCTCTGCTCGGCGCGTCTCCCGCAACCGCACTCCAGCGAGAACGCCGTCGCCATTGCCCGTCTCCTGCTGGAGCATGGCGCAGATCCGAACACGTTCTACCTGGGCGGCAACGCGGACATCCACTACACCGCGCTCACCTGCGTCCTGGGCCGGGGTGAAGAACTGGCATCCATGCATGCGCACGCGCGTGCGCTCACGCGGCTGCTGCTGGAGCGCGGCGCCGATCCGCACGACAATCAGGTGCTCTACAACGTGTTCGCCGACAACACGTCGCGGCATTTGCTCGACAACGACATCATCTGGCTCCTCGAGCTGATGTACCAGCACTCCGTACTTCGTGGCCACCTGAGCGATTGGGCCGATCCCGCGTGGCCCATGTTCGCGATGCGCGGGGCTCCGTCGCTGGGCGACGAGAACCGGTTCCTCCCCGGCGCGCGCTTCATGCTCGACGCCGCGGTGGACTGCAACCTGCTGCCACTGGCCGAGTGGATGCTGGCGCACGGCGCGGGTCCGAACACGCCATCGGGCCCGCTCTGGCGGCGGTCCCCCCGCTCGCTCTACCAGGAAGCTCTGGCGCGAGGCCACTCCGCCATGGCCGAGTTGCTCGTGCGCTACGGCGCCACGGCGACGGCGCCAGTATTCGATGCGCACGAGGCCTTCGTGCGTGCCTGTCTCGCCCTGGACCGCCAGTCGGTGCGCACGATGATTCGCCGGCAACCGGAAGTGCTGAACGATCCTCGTGCGCTCTCCATGGCGGCGCGCCAGGATCGCGCGGATGTCGTGGACATGCTGATCGATCTCGGGTTCTCTCCTGACGTCGCGCATCCGAACACGGGAGCCCGGGCGCTGCACGCGGCGGCGGCGGCCGGCGCGGCGCGCTCGGCGGAACGCCTCATTGCGCGCGGCGCCGCGGTCGACGCACACGACAGTCTTTACGACTCGCCGCCGCTGGGCTGGGCGTCATACTTTGGCCAGTCGGCCACGATTGAATTGCTCGGACGCTACAGCAGCGACGTGTGGCGGCTCACATTCACCGGGCAGGTGGACCGGCTGCGTGCGCTGCTGGACGCGGACCCCACGCTCGCGCAGACCAGCAACGGCGCGGGCGACACGCCACTCATGTGGCTGCCGGATGATGCGGCCAGCGCGCTCACCATCGCGCGACTGTTCCTCGACCATGGCGCCCCGGCTTCGTTGCGCAACGCTCGCGGCCTCACCGCCGCGGACATTGCGGCGAGCCGCGGGCTCGAGGACGTGGCCGCGTTGCTTCGAGAAGCCGGGGGCTGAGGCGCGAGTACCGGTCACGCGCCCATCCGTCTCGGGCAAGCCGGTTCGGCGCTCCGGCTACTCGGCGCGCATGGCGACGAGCGGATCCACCCGCGCTGCCCGGCGCGCCGGGATCCAGCTTGCCAGCAAGGCGACGCCGAGCAGCACGAGTGTCACGCCGACGAACGTCGCCGGATCAGTCGTACCCACTCCGAACAGAATGCTCCGCATGAAGCGCGTGAGCACGAGCGCGCCGGCAAGACCAGCAAGAATTCCCGCGACGGCAAGTGACAGTCCGCGCCCCACCACCATCCGCTGCACGCGTCCCGCGTCGGCGCCGAGCGCCACACGCACTCCGATTTCGCGCCGGCGCTGCATCACGAAGTAAGCGAGCACACCGTACAGGCCGATACCGCCAATGAGCAGACCGAGTGCGCCGAACAGTGTAAGCAACGTGGTAAGGAGACGCGGCCGTGCCACGGCATCGCCCACCGCGCTGGAAAGCGTGAAGATGGACGTGATGGTTTGGTCACGATCGAGGTCCCAAATGGCGTGCTGCACGGCCGCTGCCATGGCCAGCGGCTCGCCACGCGTGCGCACCACGAGGTTCGTCTGGGCCCGGAAGTTCTGCAGGTTGTGGATGAACATGGCCGGCTGCGCAGACTCCTCCACTGAAACCTGCCGGACGTCGCCAACGACGCCGATGATCGGCACCTGTTCTCCATCGATATCCAGTGTGCGCCCGACTGCAGCACGGCCTGGCAGGAACTGATTCGCGAACGCTGCGTTGACGATCAGGATCAGCGGTGCATGGCTGTCGTCACTGCGCCGGAACTCGCGGCCGGCGAGGACCGGCACGCCCAACGCGTGGAAGTAGCCGTCGCTTACGTGAATGAGGTGCGCGGTGGGCGGCTCGGTGCCGGACGGCACGACCATCCCCTCCGGAACGAAGCCCATGCGTTCGCCGCTGCCGCGAAAGGGGATTTCCTTCGCCGCGCCGGCATCCGCCACTCCAGGAAGCGCGCGCACGCGATCGAGCACCTGGGCATAGAAGCTCTGCATCTGCGCGGTCGAGCCGTGATCTCGCGGACCGATGGTGAAATTCACCACGAGCACGCGATCGGGGCGAAAGCCGAGCCTGACGTCGAGCAGACGCAGGAAGCTGCGCGTCATGAGTCCGGCACCGACCGCGAGCACGACGGCAACGGCCACCTCGGCGACGACGAGCGCCGCGCGCATCCGCTGGCCGCGCCCGCCGCTGTTGCCGCGGCCGCCCTCTCTCAGCGCCGACTGCAGATCAGACGCGGTCGCACGCAGCGCCGGCACCAGACCGAAGATCAGACCCGTGGCAACGGACAGCACAACCGCGAAGCCAAGCACGCTTGGGGCAAGACCGATTTCCGCGGCGCGAGGCAGTTGACCCGAACTCATGGCGACGAGCGCACGCGTGCCCACGAGCGCGAGCAGCACGCCGAGCGTTCCACCCGTGAGCGCAAGCACGAGACTCTCGGTAAGTAGCTGGCGCACCAGGCGCCCGCGTGAGGCGCCGAGCGCGGATCGGGTTGCCAACTCCCGTTCGCGCACACTCGCGCGCGCCAGCAGCAGGCTCGCGAGATTGGCGCAGGCCAGCAGGAGTACGAACGCCACGGCACCAAGTAGTACGAGGAGACCCGTGCGGGCACTGCCAACCATCACATCCCGCAGCGGTTCCACCGTCGCGGTCGTCCAGCCCCGGTCCTCGGCGTACTGTTCGCTGAGCCGGTGCGTGATCGCCGCCATCTCGGCGCGCCCGCGCTCGATTGTGACGCCGGGGCGGAGCCGCGCGACCACGTCGAGCACGTGCACCTGCCTGAGCCGCGGGATCGCCTCGTCGGGGATCGTGGCATACGGGATGTACACGTCGATCCGGTCTGCCGGGTAGCGGAAGTCGCGCGGCATGACACCGAGCACTTCGTAAGGATCGCCACCGAGCGTGAGGGTACGCCCCACCACCGCGGGCGATCCGGCAAACTGGCGGTGCCAGAAGGAATACGAGAGTACGACGACGTGATCGGCTCCGCCGCGATGCATCTCGTCCTCGCGCGGCAGGCGTCCGAGCTGCGGCTGCACGTCGAGCGCGGGAAAGAACCCCGGCTCGACAAATGCTGCGGAGAGTCGTCGCGGATCGCCGTTGCCAGTCATGTCGATGCCGCTCCCGCCCTCCGTATACCAGTAGCCACCCAGGTCGGTGAACACCGCGCGCTGCGCCCTCCAGTCATCGAGATCCACGGGTGACACCGACGACTGCGTGCTTCCCATTTGAGGGTTGGCCGACCAGACACGGACGAGCTGCTCCGGGTGCGGAAAGGGAAGCGGCTTCAGGAGCACGCCGTGCACGACGCTGAAGATCGCGGTATTGGCACCGATGCCGAGGGCCAGTGTGAGCAGGGCGGTGAGCGTGAATACCGGCGCTCCACGCAGCTTGCGCAGCGCATATTCCACATCGTGGCGTAATTCGCCGAGGTAGTCGCTCCAGCGTTGCGCGTTTTCGGTGCCCCTGTCGTAGCGCTGCAGGTAGCGGCGCGTGTCGTCCATGTCACCGAATTGCCGTTCGGCCTCGGCGTGTGCCTGATCGGCGGAGAGTCCGCGCGCCACGAGCTCCTCCTCGCGCATGGCGAGATGGAAGCGCAGCTCCTCATCCACGTCCTCGTCTATGCGCTGCGCGGAGCGCCAGGGAAGGCGGAAGAGCGAGCGCCTCATGCCGGCTCCAGCACCTTGGACACGGCCGCGGCGTAGCGGCGCCAGGCGGTTTCCTGGGTCCGAAGCTGCTGGCGGCCGCGGCGTGTGAGGCGGTAGTACCGCGCGCGACGGTTGTTCTCCGAGAGTCCCCAGGCGGCTTCCACGGCGCCCGCGCGCTCCAGGCGGTGGAGGGACTTGTAGAGTGCCGCGTCCTCGATTCCGATCACGCCGTCGGTGCGATCGTGAATCCATCGCGAGATGGCGTAACCGTGCATCTCGCCCCATGCCAGCGTACGCAGGATGAGCACGTCGAGCGTTCCCTGCAGCAGGTCGAGCGACTCCCGGGCCATGCGTCTCTCCCCTCACCAGGTATGTGGAGAGATTCGCACACGGACGTGCCGTCGTCAAGGCTTCCCCGACCGGCGCGTCCTGCCCTGCGGCCAGCACACATGCAGCGGCATTCGTTCCTTGACGCCTGCCGTGCGGCGGTCGATAGTTGAGGTCGGTCGTTCAGGCGTACCTTCAGACTCGCGGAGCCTTACGTGGCCAGCTCGGACGTCGTTTCCCAACTGCAAACAGCGGTTGGAGATGTCTATCTCATCGGGCGCGAACTGGCGCCCGGCGGGATGAGCCGGCTGTTTCTCGCGACCGAGCGCTCCCTCGACCGGCAGGTCGTCATCAAGCTCCTGCCTCCCGAGCTGGCCACCGAGGTGAGCGCGCAGCGCTTCCAGCGCGAGATGCTCATCACCGCGCGCCTGCAGCATGCGCACATCCTTCCGGTGCTCTCGGCCGGCGCGCAGGGCAGGCTGCTCTACTACGTCACGCCCTTCATTGCGGGCGAATCGCTGCGGCACCGGATCGCGACAGACGGCGCGCTTCCGGTCGACGAAACCGTACGGCTCCTGCGCGAAGTCACGGGCGTGCTCGCGTTCGCGCACGAGCGCGGCGTCGTCCACCGTGACTTGAAGCCCGAGAACATTCTTCTGCAGCACGGACACGCGATCCTCGCCGACTTCGGCATCGCACGCGCCGTGGAGGAGGCGACGCGCTTGTCGCCGGACGATCGCCTCACCGCCGCCGGACTCGGGCTCGGTACGCCCGGCTACATGGCGCCCGAACAGCTTGCGGCCGAACCCGAGGTGGACGCTCGCGCCGATATCTACGCCATGGGTGTCATTGCGTACGAGATGCTGGCGGGGCACGCTCCGTTCCCGGGTCTCACGGCCGGGCAGCTTCTGGTCGCGCATCTGACGAGGGCCCCCGAGCCTCTCACCGCATGTCGCGCGGAGGTTCCGGAGCAACTCGCACAGCTCGTCATGCGCTGCCTGGAGAAGGATCCCGGCGCCCGCTGGCAGAGCGCAGCGGAGCTGTCTGCTGCGCTCGATGCGTTCGCGGTTCACGCGACCGGCCACATGCGGCCGCGCGTCGAGCCCGCGGAACTGCCGGACAGCGAAACAACGCCGCCGACATCGGCGGTGAGCGGTTCACTGCGTTCCGGCCTTCAGGCGTTCGAGCGGTGCGACTGGAACGAGGCATACGCCGAGCTCGGCGCCGCCAATGCGGTATCGGTGCTTGCGCCGCAGCACCTCGAGCGGCTCGCCGAAGCGGCGTGGTGGATTGGCCGCGGCGACGAGTGCATCAGGATTCGCGAGCGTGCGTATGCGCAGTACCTCGCGGCCGGCGACCTGCATCGTGCGGCGGCGGTCGCGATTGCCGTGGCCGAGGATCATTTTCACAAACTGGCGCGGTCGGTCGCGCACGGCTGGTTGCAGCGGGCGGAACGTCACCTGCGCGAGCTGCCCGAGGCCATCGAACATGGGTGGATGGCGCGCACGCAATCCATGCTCGCATTCGAGGAGGAGCGGAACCTCGAGCGTGCGGACGCGCTGGCCACGAAAGCATTCGAGATCGCGCGACGGTTGCACGATCGGGATCTGCAAATGCTGGCGCTGCAGGATCGCGGCCGCATTCTCGTCTCGCAGGGGCGCGTCGCCGAGGGCATGCCGCTCATTGACGAAGCCATGGCGGCGGCGACGAGCGGGCAGCTCGGCGCGCGCACGACGGGACGCACCTACTGCAACATGATGAGCACGTGCGAGAAGCTGGCGGACTATCGACGTGCCGGCGAGTGGAACGAGGAAGCGCGTGACTGGTGCTCGCAGCACGCCGAATCGGGCTTTCCGGGCATCTGCCGTGTGCATCGCGCGGAGCTGCTGCGGTTGCGTGGCTCGTGGCCGGAGGCGGAAGAGGAAGCGCGTCGTGCGTCCGAGGAGCTGGAGGATTTTCTCGCCGACGTTGCCGGTGAGGCCTACTACGAACTCGGCGAGATCCGGTTGCGCATGGGGGATCTGAAGGAAGCGGACAATCTGTTCCGGCAGGCGCACGAGCTGGGTCGCGATCCGGTGCCCGGGCTGGCCCTTCTGCGTCTGGCACAGGGCCAGGCAGAAAGCGCCCGCGCGCTCCTCGATCGCGCGCTTTCCGACCCGCTGCTCTCACCGCTCGACCGCGCGCGACTGCTTCCCGCACGTGCGGAGGTGGCGCTGGTTACGGGCGACAGAGCAGTGGCGCGGGCGACTGCCACGGAGCTGGCGACGATCGCCGAGTCATACGCCTCGCCTGCTCTCGCCGCCGC
Source organism: Gemmatimonadaceae bacterium (assembly GCA_035553215.1). Classification (GTDB taxonomy): domain Bacteria; phylum Gemmatimonadota; class Gemmatimonadetes; order Gemmatimonadales; family Gemmatimonadaceae; genus JADGGM01. The sequence goes on along the minus strand of DATNDS010000031.1, from coordinate 1,693 downwards.
CGCCGCCTTCGCGCAAGGGCTGGTGGAACTCGGCGAAGAGAATTTCCCCCGCGCTGCAGTCAGTTTGCGCAGCGCATGGCGGCTGTGGAAGGAGAGCGACCTGCCGTACGAGGCCGCCCGCGCGCGCATGCTGCTGGGGCAGGCGTACCGCGACAGCGGGAATCGCGCGGATGCGGAGCTGGAACTGCAGGCCGCGGCGACCAGCTTCGAGCGACTCGGCGCCGCAACTGACATTCGACTGACCGCGGCGCTGCTGGCCGGGTGAGCACTGCGTGTGGCTCTGTGTTCATCCGGAGTAGCGAAGACTCTCGTTGATCCATGCCGATCTAGATTCGAAACAGTCGTTGCGCGTTGGTGCGGGCAATTTTGACGCGGTCTGATTCGCTGATGGCGCAGTGATCGAACCACTCCGCTGCAATCGCCATATCCTCAAATGGAAAATCGACCGAGTACAGAATGCGGTCGGCGCCGACTTCCATCATGACTTCGGTGAGCGTGTGCATGCTGAAATTGCCGCTCGTCGTGATGTAGAAGTTCTCTCGAAGATAGTGGCCGATGGGAAGCCTCGCTTTCGGTTTCGCACCCAATGTTCTCGATACACGATTGTCAATGCGCCAAATACTGCAGGGGAGTCCTTCTCCCAGATGGCCGAGGACTACCTTGAGCTTTGGATAGTCGTCGAACAGGCCGCTGCCCGTGAGGCGAAGCGCGTGAATCGCGGTCTCGGCCGTAAATCCCCATATGGAACCAGTCAACCACCGATGGCCTTCGTAGGCCGGTTGATGCGCGGATGCTGACCGAGGGTGAAGATAGAATGGCACATCGAGCTGCTGCACAGTCGCCCAAAAATCCCGGTACTGCGGCAGATCATAGAACACGGTGGAATCCGGTGTGCCGATCTGCGAATATCCGTTGACGAGTGCGCCACAGAACTCCAATTCTCTGATGCAGCGCGTCAATTCCTGAGCGGCGGCCTGCGGGTCTTGGAGCGGCAATGCCGCGAATCCCTTGAAGCGTGTTGGATTCTTGGCGATCTGCTCGGCGAGGTGATCGTTTGCGCGCCGCGCCATGCGAATAGCCTGTGAGACGTCCGGAATCGCCTGGATTCCATCCCCCACGAGCGAAAGAATACAAACGTCCAACCCGCCTCGGTCCATCTCGGCGATCCGCGCGCTTCCGATATCTTCCAACTGTCGCTGAAGTTCGGGACCTCCCAGAGCGCCGTAACTCGCGGCCAGAGTTTCGGGAATGACAAAATGCTCTTCGAGCGCAATCTTGCCCGGCGCAGGAACCGAGTCCGGTCTGGCCTCATCCAACCTGGACAACCGGTGAGCAGGTTTTGCCGAAGAGAAAAGCGACAACACTCCCGCAGACGCGGAAATTCCCGCAGCACGTTGCAACCACCGACGTCGTGTAATCACACTGTCGTCATTGGGGGAATTCATTCGTGCCCTCCTCCGAGTCGGGAGAAGAAGTGTCCCAAGTCTCTGGCAAGCACACTCGCAATGCCAACGGCACTATGTGTGCGCCAGGGGGCCGAACCGCATCCGATAGACTGGATCGGGCGTGATACGTTGTTCTAGGGTCGTCGACGAGGGCCTGCCTCGCAGTTGTCCGGAAATCGCGTGAGATAGACGTCGAGCGTGTCGGTGCGTCCGGCGGAGAGAGTGACCGCGGTGTCGGCATGGCCGCA
>DATNDS010000030.1:0-26232 GCA_035553215.1 Gemmatimonadaceae bacterium | reverse complement strand
TGCGAGCCGACCATCCACGTGATCGGATGGCTGGTCGAGGAACTCGACGCCTCGCTCTGTCCATGAGTGTCGGATGATGGCGCCGCCTGGTCGGGAATCGAGTAGCCCATCGACATCATGCTGCCGCTGAGCGGTATGCCCTGAATGAGCGTGGCATCCACCACACCTGGAACGGCTCGCAGTCGCTCCAGCGCGCGATCATGAAACGTGGCTGCACTGCTGTCGGGTAACGCCATACTGCTCACGTCGACGGAGCCATGCAGCAGTGGCTGAATGTCGAATCCGACGTTGACATCCTGGATGTTCCGCAGACTGTGGACGAAGAGCCCGGCGCCCATGAGCAGGACGACGGCGAGCGCGACCTGCACGATCATGAGCGCCGCGCGCAGCCTGGAGCGCCGGTCCACGCCTTCGCGCACGCCTTCCTTCATGACCGTGGCGAGATCCGCACGGGTGGCCCAGAGCGCCGGCACGATGCCGAAGAGCAAGCCCGAGAGCGTCGCCACCAGAATGGTGAACGCGAGCACGCGCCCCTGCGCGAAGAACGACAGGGGCGGCAGTCCGGAGACGGGCACGAGGTCCGTTGCCCAGAGCGCGATGAACATGCCGAGCACCGCCGCCGCACTGGAGAGCAACAGGCTCTCGACGACCAGTTGCCGGACGAGACGCCCGCGACTCGCACCTACCGAGAGGCGAATCGCGATCTCGCGCCGGCGCGTGGCCGCACGCGCCAGCAGCAGATTTGCCGTGTTCGCGCATGCGATCGCGAGGACAATGAGCGCGGCGATGGCCAGCCAGCGCGCGATCGTGGCCTGCATGGATGGGCTCGGGCCGCGGGCGGCGAATACCGGGCCGAGCACGACTTCGGGATGCGGGTCCAACTGGGGAGTGGCCTCCGCCACGTGCCAGGCGATGCTCTTGACCTCCGCCTGCGCGCGGTCGCGCGTCACGCCCGACGCCAGGCGACCCACGATCTGGAGCCAGATGGAAAAGCGGTTGGCCAGCATGCTCTCGTCGTATCCCACGTGCGAGGCCTGCGCGAAGGGCACCCAGAGATCCGGCTGACTGGCATCGACGCCACGGAAGCCCGGTGGCGCGACGCCGATGATCTGGAACGAGCGGCCGCTGATGATGAGCGTCTTGCCGACCGCGCTCCGGTCTCCGCCGAATTGTTGCTGCCAGTATGCGTGGCTGAGCACGACCGCGGGCGGCGAACCGGGTCCGTTGTCTTCCTCGGCCACGAAGAAGCGGCCCAGCGCGGGCTTCACACCCAGGACGGGGAAGTAGTTCCGGGAGACGAGCATGCCGTCTGGACTGCTGGCGTCGCGCCCCTGGCCGACGCTCAGTGAGACCTGCGCGAACGCCGCGACGCCGGCAAACGACCGCGCATTGTCCCGGAGATCGAGATATTCGGGATACGATGTGCGCGATCCGTCGCCCGTGATCATTCCCGTTTTGCGGACGATGTACGGCCGCACGAGACGCGCTGCGTCGGTCACGCCGGGCGGCGGCCGGAAGAAGAGCGAATCCACGACGCCGAAGATCGTGCTCACTGCACCGATCCCCAACGCGAGACAGAGCACCGCAATCGCCGTGAACCCCGGCGTCCGCCACAGCGCGCGCACGCCCACGCGGACATCGCGCGCCAGGCTCTCGAAGAGGTTCATGTCGTCCCGTTTCCGTATAGGAGTACGGTTCACCAGCGACCAGCGACCAGCGACCAGCGACCAGCTACCGTCAGTCATTCAGCACCACCGCCGGATCCACCTGCGTCGCACGGCGCGCTGGCAGGTAGCTCGCCAGCATCGCCACGCCGGCCAGCACGGCGGACACGGTGAGCAGCGTGACCGGATCACCGGCGCGTACGCCGTAGAGCAGGCTGGTGAGCAGACGCGAGAGCGCCAGCGCGCCCGCGAGTCCGATCGTCACGCCCAGGGAAGCGAGCACGGCACCGCGCTTCACGACGAGCCGCAGGACGTCACCGGGCCGCGCGCCCAGCGCCATGCGCACCGCCATCTCGCGCCGCCGCTGCGTCACCATGGAAGTCATCACGCCGTACACGCCCACTCCTGACAGCGCGAGCGCCACCGCGGCGAAAATGCCGAGCAGCAGCGCGCTGAACTTCTGCCGCGCCAGTGAGAGCGCGAGCACGCTCTCGAAGGAGCGAACAGGACTCATGGCCTGGTCGGGGTCCATGCTCACCACGAGCTGGCGCAGTTCGGCGGGTACGTTCGTCGCCCCCGGACGCGTGCGCACCATGAGCGACATGCGCTCGAAGGCGAGTTGTCCTTCGGGGATGTACATCTGCGGTCTGGGCGCCTTGTCCAGCGCGCTCCGCCTCACGTCCCCCACCACTCCGACCACCTCGCGCGCAGCCGTATCCATGGCGAAGCCACTGCTCGCGCCGACGTAGGCACGCTTGCCTATCGGATTCTGTCCGGGCCAGAGCTTCTTCGCGAACGACTCGCTCACGATCATCACCCACGGCGCCCGTTGGTCATCCTGCCGGGTGAATACGCGCCCCGAGCGCAGCGGAATGCGCACCGTCCTGAAGTAGTCGGGTTCCACCGCATCGAGCTGCTCGGCGTGCTGCGAGGGATCATTCGGCCCGCGCGGCTCGTCCGGCAGCGCGAATCCCACCACCATGTTGCTGCCGCTCGTGGGCGTGATGGTCACCGCGCCCACATCAGTGACGCCCGGAATGTTCCGCGCGCGATCAACGAGCTGATTGAAGAATCCGATCTGGCTGGTGCTGGTCTGGTACGTCGTGCCCGATAGCGCGAGGTTCGTGGTTAGCACGTTGCGCGGGTCGAATCCCGGGTCCAGCCGCTGCAGGTTGACGAGCGTGGTGCTCAGCAGTCCGGCGCCCGCGAGCAGCATGAGCGAGAGCGCCACCTCGGCGGTGACGAGCACGCTGCGCAGGCGATTCGCGCTCCCCGGTCCCGTGACCGAGCGGCCGCCTTCCTTGAGCGTGCTGTTGAGATCCGCGCCCGTGACCTGCAGCGCGGGGACCAGGCCGAACAACACACCCGTCGCGATCGATACGAGCGCGGTGAAGGCCACCACGTGCCAGTCCAGCGTCACGTCGTGCGCGCGCGGCAGCGCGCGACCCGCGAGTCCCACGAGGAGATCCGTCCCCCACGATGCCAGGACGAGACCGATCGCGCCGCCCACGAGCGCGAGCAGCACGCTCTCGGTGAGGAACTGGCGAACCATGGTGGAGCGGCTGGCGCCGAGGGCAGTGCGCACGGCCACTTCCTTGGTGCGCAGCGTGGCGTGGGAGAGCATGAGGTTCGCCACATTCGCGCACGCAATAAGCAGCAGGAAGCCCACCGCTCCGGCGAGCGCGAGCACCGCAACACGGGAACCGCGCACCAGCGTTTCCTGAAATGGTTCCACGGTTGCGGTGAAGTTCCGATTCGACGCGGGGTACTGTTCACTGAGCCGCCGAGAGATGGCGCGCAGCTCCGACTGTGCCTCGCGCGGCGTCGCCCCGGCGTTGAGCCGGCCCACGGCATTCAGAAAATGCGCGCCCCGTGACTCCGCGAACGTGGAGTCGCCGGCGAGCGTAAGCGGCACCCAGAGTTCCACGGGCTGCGTGGTGATGGGAAAGATGAATCCCTGCGGCATCACGCCAATTACGGTATAGTCGGCGGCGTCGAGCCGGATGGTCTTCCCCACGATCGCGCGATCGCCGCCCAGCTCGCGTTGCCACAGCTCGTAGCTCACCACCGCTTCGCGATCGCGATGCGGCAGCTCCTCCTCGGCAACCGGCGCGCGTCCCAGAATGGGTGCCACGCCGAGCACGTGAAAGAGGTTCGAGGAAATGGTGGCGGCACGGAGCTGCTCCGGCGTGCCGTTGCCGCGGAAGTTGAACGAGGCATTGCCCCAGGCGCCGAGCTCCAGCCGTGTGGAACCCGCGCGATAGTCCACAAAGTCCGGCGGGGAGAGGGAGCCCATGGCGTGCACGGAGTCGTCGCCCGTGCCCATGGCGACGAGGCGGTCGGCGTGCGGAAAGGGGAGCGGCTTGAGCAGCACGCCATTGACCACGCTGAAGATCGCAGCGGTGGCGCCGATACCCAGCGCGAGGCAAACGATCGCGAGCAGGGAAAATGCGCGATGCGCGACCAGAACACGCACCGCGTAGCGAACGTCGCGGCGGAGGCGCTCCACTTACGCCACTTCGAATCCGCTCTCGCGGAGCTGCGCTTCGTCGCGCTGCTCGCGCTGGCCCCGCTCCTCCTCCACGATGCGTCCGTCGAACAGGTGAATCGAGCGATCCGCGTGACGGGCATAGCGCGGGTCGTGTGTGACCATGCAGATCGTCGCACCCTGGCGGTGCAGATCGTGCAGCAGCTCCATGACGGCTTCACCGTTGGTGGAGTCGAGGTTACCAGTCGGCTCGTCGGCAAGGAGAATGAGCGGCTCGCCGGCCACCGCGCGCGCCACGGCCACGCGCTGCTGCTGACCGCCGGAGAGCTGCGAGGGGTAGTGCTTCACGCGGTGCGACATCCCCACCTTTTCCAGCGCTTCCATGACGCGCTTCTTGCGCTCGGCGCCATCCATGCCGCGGTACGTGAGCGGCAGCTCGACGTTCTCGTATACGGTGAGATCGCCAATCAGGTTGAACGCCTGGAAGATGAAGCCGATCTGCCGGTTGCGGACGCGCGCGCGCTGCGAGGCGGTGAGCTGCGCCACCGGATGGCCGTCCAGCATGTACTCGCCCTCGCTCGGCGTGTCGAGCAGGCCGAGGATGGAGAGCAGCGTGGTCTTGCCGCAGCCTGACGGACCGGCGATGGCGAGATACTCACCCGGCTGCACCTCGAGATGCACGCCCGCCAGCGCGTGCGTCTCCACCTCGTCCGTGTAGAAAATCTTCTTGATGCCGTCCAGGTGGATGAGCGCGTTTCCGTTCGCTGCGCCATTGGTCTCGGGCGTGGCGGGTGCCGCGGACGGCGTGATCGGTGCTGTCATGGGGAAGATGGGTAGGTTGGTGAATGGTGCAGTGCGCAGTCAGCGCAGGCGAACGCGGTTCTGTGAATCGTAGGCCGACATGTCGGAGATGATCACGTGATCATTCACGTTGAGCCCCTGAAGAATCTCGATCGTATTCACGCTGGCGCGACCCAGCTTGACGTTCACGCGGGTGGCCTCCTTCCAGTCCGGTGACACACGGAACAGCCCGACGGTGCTCTGCGGCTGTCCGTACGCCGGGCGTCCCACGTACAGCACATCCTTCAGTCGTTCGATTTCGATCGTGCCATCCACGCTCAGCTCGGGACGCGCACCCTTGGGCAGCTGCCCGTCGAGTGCGACGTCCACGGTAACGGTCCCGTTTTCCGCGCTCGGATCAATGCGCATCACGTGACCCTCGACAATGCCGTTGCGCGTATCGATGGACGCGGGCTGGCCGATCTGGACATCCGTTGCCTGCGTCTCCGGAATCCGGAGCACTGCCTTGAGCTTTCCGGGCTGCGCCACCTTTGCCAACTGCGTCCCCGCCTGCACCCACTGGCCCGGCTCCAGGTCCATCTGCTGCAGCACGCCGGGCGCCCCCGCGCGAACCTGCATGGACGCCACGCGCCCGCGCTGGAACGTCGCGATGGCGCGCAGCCGCTCCACCTGCTGTTCCTGCAGCTTGATCTGCGACGCCATGGAGTTGGACATCACTTCGAGCTGTTGGGTTTGCGCCTTGAGGCGCGCGGCGCTCTCGGTGGCCTTGTCCGTGGCGTCACCCACGTCCTTGGACGAGAGCAGCCCCTGCTTGCCGAGCGACACCGCCACATCGGCCGCGCGCTTGGCGGTCTGCTCGTCCGCCGTCGCCGTGGCGACGGTGCTCTCCTGATTGAGGCGCTGCGTTTCGAGCGACGTCTTGAGCGTGACGAGCTGGGCTTCAGCCGCGCTCACGGCCTGTTCGGCGGAGAGCATTTCGAGCTGGACGTCCGGGTTGGTCATCTCCAGGATCGTGCTCGTGTCGGTGACCGTTGCGGGCGGACGAATGTGAATCTTCTCGACCCGGCCACCCGTGACCGCGGACACCCAGAACACCTGCTCCGGCACCAGCGTGCCCGGTCCGCGCACCTGCCGCACCATCGTGCCCTTGTGGACCGTGTCAATGTAGAGCGTGGCACGGTCCACTGACGGTGCGGCCGGCTGCAGGCGACTCACCGCCGCGGTGAGAATGAGAATCGCGGCGACGGCGATTCCGCCCAGAATGTACTTCTTGCGTTTTTTCGGTGGGTCGCGAGGAATATCCAAGGTGACCGCGCTCGTGGCTGAATGGGTGGTCTGCGCTCTACTACGGGAGGGCATATAGGGAAGTTGCGTGCCGTCCCGGAGAGATCTCCAACTCACGTAACCACAAACTGTTAGTCGCCGTCAAGCCGGCGCCGCGCGCGCCATGGGTGACCGATCGTGGGACTCGGCGTCCCGAAATCGGACAGCGGCGGATTTATGATGCTGTCGTGCGGGCGTTAGCAAAAATTGCGGTGTCCAGGGCAGGCGAGATGGCCTCGGGCAGCAGACCGAATGCCGCGGACCGGCGGAATTTGGACAGGATTGACAGGATTTACGGGATGGACAGGATTTTTTGGGAGCCGCGTCCCCCCGATTCAGTTCGGTAGCCGAATTGCGGCAACTGCTTTGGGAACGGCTCCGTGACAAATCCTGTCCATCCCGTAAATCCTGTCAATCCTGTCCAGCCTTCAGCAGGCGCGTAGCACGCTGCTCGCAATCGCGGAGGAACGCACGCTTCCCCGCGCCGCATGCGCTTCTGCTCATCCACCGCTACGCAGTCCGAATTCAGTTCGTCGAGTCGCTGCGCGCGCTCGCCAGGCTGTCGCTGAAGACGAGGCGCCTCACGCCGCGCCAGCGCTTCTTGCCGGCGGCCCACGGGCGCAGGAGGTTGGTTTCGATGATTCGTCCGGCCGCGACGCTGGCGTGAATGAACCGGCCGTTGCCCGCGTAAATGCCAATGTGCGAGATGCCGGCCTTGCCCTTGCCGAAGGTGACCAGGTCGCCGGGACGCATTTCCGACGTATCCCTGGGGAGCGCCTCGCCCACATGCGCCTGCTCATGCGCCGTACGCGGCAGCGCGATATGCAGAGCGGCGGCCACGTACTGTACGAGACCGCTGCAGTCGAAGCCGCGCGACGGAGACTTGCCACCAGTGACGTAGCGCTTGCCGATCTGGGTGCGCGCCACGGCGACGATGGAGTCGCCCAGTGAGAGCGCGGACCGGCTGAAGGCGGCGAAGGGTTTTGTGCTGTCGACGGCAACGGTGTCCGCCGGGGCGAACTGCGCCCGCGCCCTCGCCGGCAGCAGGACGGCGAACATGCCCACCGCGAAGAGTCGCGCGAGGGCCGATCGCATCACGCGCTGCATGCGTCTGGCGTACGTGTCATATACGGGCTTCCGAAATTCCGTGCGGCTGATCTGGCCAACTGGCGGCAATTCGCCCCATCCTAATCCATCGCGGCGTCAAAGGGAATGGGATTCGATGACGGGACACTGGCCATGAAGCGGAGCGCTCCCGGGGCCCGCGTCAGCCGCCGATCGCGCTCCTTCCGCTTCGGACGACGCATGCCGAAGTTGGCACAGGTCACGCTGCCTTCACACCTACTGGAAATCGTGTCATGCAAGAGCAACGCCCGGCGAATCTCCTCGATCGCGACACCACGCTGACCACGCTGACCACGCTGACCACGCTGACCGCGCTGCTCTGCGCGTGTCTGTCCGCGCCGGTGCTCGCGCAGCGGACTGCAGCGCCCAGGAGCGCCGCCAGGGCAGCACCGCTGGGCCCGGCGACCTACCACAAGGAAGCCGGCACCATGTGGACCTTCGACGCGCCGCCGCTCGAGTACTGGAAGAAGACCTACAACTTCACGCCCGACTCCGGATGGCTCGACCACGTGCGCCTCGCATCGGTGCGGCTGCCCGGCTGCTCCTCGTCCTTCGTGTCGGCGGATGGACTGGTGCTCACCAATCATCACTGTGCGCGCGCCTGCGTGGCCTCCGCCTCGCCGCGCGATACGGACTACAGCGCCACCGGCTTCATTGCCGCATCGCTGGCCGACGAACGGAAGTGCGCCACACTCTATGTGGATCAGCTCGAGTCCATCCAGGATGTCACCAGTCGCGTGCGCGGTGCCGTGACCGCGAAGGCGACCGATGCGCAGGTGGTGCAACGTGACGCCGCAATCGACAGCATCGAGAGCGACTGCAAGGAGCACACGGGACTCATCTGCCAGGTCGTGACACTGTATCAGGGCGGGATGTACTCGCTCTATCGCTACAGGCGCTTCAGCGACGTGCGGCTCGTGATGGTGCCCGAGGAGGAAGCCGCATTCTTTGGCGGCGATCCGGACAACTTCACCTTCCCACGCTACGACCTCGACATGGCCTTGCTGCGCGTGTACGAGAACGACGCGCCCATGAAGGTGAAGGACTATCTGCATGTCAGCATGACCGGCCCGAAGGACAGCGACCTGGTCTTCGTCGTGGGCAATCCAGGCTCCACCGGGCGCCTGCTCACGCTCGCGCAAATGCAGTTCCTGCGCGACGTGCAGTATCCGCTCACGCTGGCCGCGTACGCGCGCGGCCGCTCGGTCGCCAGGGAGCTCTCGGCGCAGTCGAGCGAAGCGCAGCGCGAAAACGAAAACCTGATTTTCGGCATCGAGAACTCGATCAAGGCCGTGACGGGCTATCGCTCCGGGCTGCTCGACTCCGTGATCATGGCGCGCAAGGCGGCGTTCGAGCATGACCTCCGCGCGCGCGTGAACGCGGACCCGGCGCTCCGCGCCAAATACGGCGGCGCCTGGGACGCCATTGCAACCGCCGAGCGCGAGCGCACCGCGATGGCCGCGGTAGCGGCGTATCACGGCTTCAGCCCCGCTCCGCCGTTTGGCTCGCAACTGCTCAACTGGGCGGGCGAGATCGTGCAGCTCCCCGCGGAGAGCGCGAAGCCCGACAGCGCGCGGCTGCCCCGCTATCGGGGCAAGGGGCTCGCGCAGGTACGCACGGGTCTGGAATCGGACAGTCCGGTGAATCCGGAGGAGGAAAAGCTCGCACTCGCGGCGTATCTCACCGATGCCAGGCGCGCGCTGCCCGCCAACGATCCGGTGATGCGCGCCGCGCTCGCGGGGCGCAGTCCGGAGGTCGCGGCCGAAGCGTTGATCAACGGATCGCATCTCGGTTCGGTGGACGCCCGCACGGCGCTCGTCGAGGGTGGTGCGAAGGCGGTCGCGGCATCGACCGACCCACTGATCGTGCTCGCGCGTCACATCGACCCGCTCGATCGCGCCGCAGGCGCGCGTGTTCGCCGGCTGGATGACGTCATGTCCGCGAACGCCGCGAAGGTCGGGCAGGCGCTGTTCGCGGTCTATGGGACGAAGCTGCCACCCGATGCCACGTTCACACTGCGCATCTCCGATGGCACCGTCAAAGGTTACCCATACAATGGAACCATCGCGCCATACAGGACGTCGTTCTACGGCATGTTCGGCCATTCGGCGGACTTCGGCGACAAGCCGCCGTTCCATTTGCCCGAGCGCTGGATGCAGGCGCGCGACAGCCTGGACCTGGCCGCGCCGCTGGACTTCGTGAGCACGAACGACATCATCGGCGGCAACTCCGGCAGTCCCGTCGTGAACCGGAACGGCGAACTGGTCGGGCTCATCTTCGATGAGAACATCGAATCGCTGCCCAACCGGTTTATCTTCACCGACGAAGCTGCGCGGTCCGTGAGCGTGGATTCGCGCGCGATCATCGAGGCACTGGGCATGGTGTATCACGCGCCGCGACTCGTGCAGGAGCTGGTTGGGCGTGCGGTGCCGCAGAAGGTCACACGCTGACGCGCGCGGCCGCGCGCACGAACCCGGACCACGGAGGAATGGTGAGCATCTGCATGCGTGGGATATGGAGAGGGGCGGCGTACGCGCTGTTCGCGCTTGCCGCACTGCCGGCGGCGGCGCGAACGGCCCTCGCACAGGAGCAGACCGAGGAGCAGGCGCACCTGGGCGTGGACCGCGTTGGCTCGTACATCAGCTACACCTGGGTGGACCATGCCCGGAACGGCTGGGATCTGGGCGCCGACCTGGACGTCGGCTCGGTGATCACGCCGCGCTTGCGTGTGGTGCTGGGCGGCAACTACCTGCATGCGCAGGTGGATCGCACCGATGCGCTGGGGAATCCGGTGCCCGGCGCCTTCCATGATCTGAGCTTCAAGGGCGAGTTGCGCTACCGGGTGGTGCAGTTCGGCCGCGTGTCGCCATTCTTTGGCGGCGCGGTGGGGCCCCACTTTCTGGGGAGCAGCATCCCCGCATCCGAGGCGGCGCACCAACTGTATCAGGGCACGAAAGTGGGCTGGGAATACTTCGGCGGCACGGATGTCGCAATCCTTCGCCAGCAGCGCTTTTTCGGCTATCTCGAAGTGCGGCGCATTCTCGTCGACAATGTGAATCGCACCGCCTTGCGGCTGGGGGCCTACATCCACATCTGATCGGTCGGTGCGACCGGGGGGAACCATCACGTGCCAGTCGAGAGCGAGCCGCCCACCCGGGATGTGACCATACCCGTGGAGAACGCCACACTCCACGCATTCCTGACGCTTCCCGCGCAGCCTCGTGGCATTGTGCTGTTCGCGCACGGCACCGGGAGCAGCCGGTTCAGCACGCGCAACTCGCGCGTGGCGCAGGCGCTCCACGCGGCCGGCTTCGGGACACTCCTGCTCGATCTGCTCACGCCGGAAGAAGACGAGCAGGATGAGCGAACCGGGCGGCTGCGATTCAACATCGAGCTGCTGTCGCAGCGCGTGCTGCAGGCCACGCAGTGGCTGGCCAGCGACCGGGGCACGCCGGGACTCCCGATCGCGTACTTCGGCGCGAGCACCGGTGCGGCGGCCGCGCTGCTTGCGTCGCTCGACGCCGGCGTGTTCGCCATTGTCTCACGCGGCGGCCGTCCCGATCTGGCGCGCGATGCGCTCGCACGGGTGCGTGTGCCCACGCGTCTCATCGTGGGCGGTGCGGATGTTCCCTGCATTCCGCTCAACGTGGAAGCGGGCGACATGCTGTCGTGCGAAAAGGAGCTGGTCATCATTCCCGGCGCCACGCATCTGTTCGAGGAGCCGGGTGCACTCGACGAGGTCGCGCGGCTGGCCGCGGACTGGTTCACGCGGTACGTGCCGCCGCCGGGATGACCCATCGCGCATGTATTTCCAGGATCGTACGGACGCAGGGCGTCAACTGGCCCGGGACATTCTGGCTCGCCACCCCGACATCCGCGCGCACGATCCACTCGTGCTCGGCATCCCGCGCGGCGGTGTGATGGTGGGGCGCGAGGTCGCCCGCGCCCTGCACGCGCCGCTGGATGTGATCGTGGCGCGCAAGCTGGGCGCGCCGCGACAGGAAGAGCTGGGCATTGGCGCGGTGACCCCGGATGGAACCCGCGTACTCGACGAGGACATCATCGCCGCACTGGGCGTGCCGGACGAGTATCTCGAGCTGGTGACCGAGCGCGAAGTGCAGGAGGCGCAGCGACGGATGCGCGTCTTTCGCGGCTCGCGCCCGCCGCTCGCGGTGGCGCATCGCGCGGTAGTGCTGGTGGATGATGGACTCGCGACAGGCGTCACCGCACGGGCGGCGCTCGCCACGCTGCGCCACGAGCGGCCCACGCTGCTCATCTTCGCCGCGCCGGTCTGCTCGCGCGAGGGTCGCGTCCTGATCGGACAGGACGCGGACGATGTCATCTGCGTCGCGATGCCGCTGGACTTCCGCGGCGTGGGCGAGTGGTACACGGAATTCGAGCAGACCACGGACGCCGAGGTGATCGCGGCGCTGCGCGCGAGCGCGTGAGTGGGCGGGCTAGTGCGCGCAATCACCCAAGCGGACGCGCCGGCGCGCGCACACGCGCGCCGGTTGGCTATCGCGCCCATGGCAGCGGCTGCTGTTGCGTGAGGCAGTGCAGGGTGCCGAGCCCCCACACCAGATCCACCGCGTGGATGCCGATGATCTCGCGTGACGGAAAGCACGCGGCCAGCGTGTCGAGCGCCACGCGGTCATTGCGATCGTTGAACGTGGGCACGAGCACCGCCTCGTTGGCGACGTAGAAGTTCGCGTAGCTCGCCGGCAGCCGCTGGCCGTCCATCATCACTGGCCGCGGAAAGGGAAGCTGCACCACGCGCAAACCGCCGGGGAAATTTCGCGCCGCTAGCTCGAGCCGCCGCAGATTGTCCGCCGAGCGGGCATGATTCGCGTCGGCGGGATCGGGCTCGTACGCGAGCGCAATAGTGTGCGCGTCGGTGAAGCGCGCCACGTCGTCGATGTGTCCGTGCGTATCGTCACCCACGCACCCTTCGCCCAGCCAGATGGTGCGCTCGATGCCGAGGTACTGCTGGAACACTGCCTCGTAGCCCGCGCGATCGAGGCCCGGATTGCGAACCTGCGTATCCGAGAGGAGCCACTCCTCGGTCACGAGCAACGTGCCTGCGCCATCGGTCTCGAGCCCGCCGCCTTCGAGCACGAGCGGCGCTCCGGTGTCGGGTCGCACCGCATGCACGTGGGGAAGTCCGCTCAATTCGGCCACGATGTGTCCGACCTTGCGGTCGAGCATGTGATTCTCGTACTTCGCCCAGCCGTTGAACGCCCACGCAACCCACGACAGCGTGCCGTCGGGCGCCATCACGGCAGTCGGCCCCGAGTCGCGGAGCCAGACGCGGTCGGTGGGAACCATGTGCAGGCGGACGTGCGACAGCTCCACATTGTGCGCGCCGAGCATGCGCTCCGCGCTCGCGCGCACGGTCTCGTCCTGACAGAGAATCTCCACGCGCTCGTGGACGTGCAGCGCGCGCACGATCTCCGCGTACACCCAGGGAATGGGCGCGAACTTGCCCGGCCAGTCCGGCTCATGGTGCGGCCAGGCAAGCCACGTCGCGGCGTGGGGGGAGAATTCGGGGGGGAAAATGGGCATCACCCCGCCACCTCTGGCCACCCCACCCTTGGGAATCGGCAATCGGGAATGGGGAATCGTGGGAATGGGGAATGGGGAGACCGATTCCCTGGTTTTGATGAAATAGGGGTGGGGCGGGAGGGGGCGGATTGCCTCACCGATTCCCCATTTCCGATTGCCCATTCCCAGGGGCGGGGAGGGGTGGTGGGCCGCCGCCTATTCCTCACTTCCCGTTCCCAGATATCGGCTCAAAATTGGCCCGTACGCATCAATGCGCCGGTCGCGCAGGAAGGGCCAGTTGCGGCGCGTGTATTCAATGAGCGCGGGATCGCAGGTGGCCGTGAGCAGCGCCGGCTCGGTGCTCGCTTCGGCAATGATGCGGCCGAACGGGTCGGCGACGAAAGAGTGGCCGAAGAACTCGATCCCGTCCGTGCCGGGCTCGGGCTCGAAGCCCACGCGATTCGCGGCGGCCACGAACACGCCATTCGCGATGGCATGCGCGCGCTGCGCGGTGCGCCACGCGTCGGCCTGCGCAGCGCCCCACTCGGCTCGCTCCGCGGGGTGCCAGCCGATCGCGGTGGGGTAGAGCAGGATCTCCGCGCCCATGAGACTCGTGATGCGCGCCGCCTCGGGGTACCACTGGTCCCAGCAGATCAGCACACCGATCGTGGCATAACGCGTCCGGAACACACGAAAGCCCGACGGCGGCCGCGATTCGTCGTGCTGATAGATCTCGCCGGGCGTGAAGTAGTACTTCTCATGGTAGAGTGGATCGTCGGGAATGTGCATCTTGCGATAGACGCCGAGCAGCGTGCCGTCGGCGTCCACCACCGCGGCGGAGTTGTGATAGACCCCGGGCCCGCGCTTCTCGAAGATCGGCACCACGATGACCACCGCGAGTTCCGTCGCGATGCGCTGCATCCGTTCCACGGCGGGACCCGGAATGGGTTCGGCGAGGTCGAAGCGCTCGGCGTCGGTCACCTTGCAGAAGTACGGCGCGTTGAAAAGCTCCTGCAGGCAGATGATCTGCGCGCCGCGGCCCGCGAGTTCGCGAATGCCGCGTTCGGTGTGATCGAGCGTGGCGGCGGCGCTGTCACTGACAGCGGCCTGAATCAGGCCGACGGTGAAGGGTGCGCTGGGCATGGTGCCGGAGAGTCTACACGGCATTCCGCTGCGCGTCTACGAGGTGCGCGGCGACCGGTGCATGTCGAGGTGCACGGTGAGGTGCATGTCGAGGTGCACGGTGAGGTGCATGTTGAGGTGCACGACGCGCAGTGCGCAAACCGCCTGATCGCTGGCGGATTCCGCGATGCCTCATAGATTGACGGACCGCGCTCACCAGCCCTGCACCGGAGATTCGCCCATGACCATCGGCCAGGCACTGCTCCCCGAATTCGATCAGGAAATGGCATCCACGCGGCGCGTGATCGAACGCGTGCCGAGCGACAAGGGGCCCTGGAAGCCGCACGCGAAGTCGTTCCCGCTCGGGCATCTTGCGCAGCTCGTCGCCGGGATGCCGGGATGGCTCTCGACGATCCTGCAGTCGCCGCGTCTCGATATGGCCGCGTATCCGGGCTACAGCTTCGAAACTACGGAGACGCTGCTTGGGCAGTTCGACGCGAACGTTCGCGCCGCGCGCGCCGCGCTCGAGTCGACACCCGACGCGGCACTGGACGAATCGTGGTCGCTGGCGCGCGGCGAGCAGGTGTTCTTCACGTCGCGGCGCGGCGACGTCGTGCGCCAAACGATCAACCACCTGGTCCATCACCGCGGCCAGCTCACGGTGTATCTGCGGCTGCTCGATGTTCCGGTGCCGGCGATCTACGGTCCCTCGGCCGATGAGGGTCCGCGGTTCTGAGGATGCGGGAAGCGGCGGCCGGCCGCAGGCCGGCCGCCTGCGTGGAACTTGCGCCGCCCCACCGCCCCACCATTGGGAATCGGCAATCGGGAATGGAGAATGGGGACGGCGGGCATGGGCAGTAGAGCGTGCCGCAGCCGTGCATTGCGCGGCGCTTCCCGCAGGCGCTGAGCCGAAGGCTCAGTCGCCGGTTCCCGCAGGTCGCCTTCGGCGACCGCTTCCCGCAGCCGCGCTTCGCGCGGCGCTTCCCCGCGGCGCAGCGACGCGAAGCGGAGCGCGCCGCGTCATCCGCAGACAGCTACCACCACGTCCATCACATTCGTCCCCGTCAGTCCCGTGCGCAGGAGCGCACCTGCGGCGTCGAGCGCGGCGTAGGCGTCGTGTGCGCCGAGGTCGCGGGCCGGATCGCGCCCGGCCCGTTGTATTGATTCCCATGTAGTGCCATCCACGATGGCGCCCGCCGCGTCGGTGGGTCCATCGCGGCCATCCGTGCCGGCGGCGAGGAGCGTGACGCGACTTCCGGCGCGCTGCGCGGCGAGCGTGCGCGCGGCGGCAAGCGTCAGCTCCTGGCAACGCCCGCCGCGTCCGCCGGTGGTCTCCCCGAGTGTTACGGTGGTTTCTCCCCCCCAGATGAGGCAGGGCAGTCCCGACCTTCCGGATAGGGAGGAAACGTCCGTCTGGCAATAGCTTAGCGATGTCGTGGCCAGTGCATCACCGGCGGCCGACGCCTCTCCGCTCAAGGCGTCGCTCACGAGGCGTGGCTCCATTCCCAGTGCGCGGGCCCTGGCGGCAATCGCGTCGAGCGCCATGCGATTGCTGGCGATGATGCGGCGTTCCACCTTGCGGAACGCCGCGTCACCGGGCTTGGGCGTCTCGAGCGACGGGTCCGTCTCCGCGGCGAGCAGCCGGCGCCGGATCATGAGCGGCAGCCGGTCCCAGAGTCTGGCGGATGTGAGCAGGCCGTGCACGTATTCCGCATTGGACTGGTCCGGCACGCACGGGCCCGATCCGATGACACTGATCTTGTCACCAATGACGTCGGAGATGATGAAGTTGCGAACTCGAGCGGGTGCGAGCGCCAGCGCGAGCCGTCCGGCGCCCCAGCGGGTGAAGCGTTTGCGGATGAGATTCATGGCGTCGATGTCGAGCCCGGAGCCGAGCAGCAGGTTGAAGAGCTGCGTGAGTTCCTCCGGGCGCACGGGACCATCGGGTGCAGCAATGAGACTCGTGGCGCCGCCGGAGAGCAGGACCCACGCTTCGTCGGTTCCGCCCACACGCGCCACGACCTCTTCCAGTCGCGATGCGGCGGCCAGGGAATTCCGTCCCGGCGCCGGGTGGTCACCGGTCACGCACACGATCGCGGGATGCGGCGCGCGCTCGGCCGATTGTGATACGACGATGCCGCCGGCGATCTCGCTGCCCCAGGCATTCAGCGTCTTCACCGCGGCCAGCGCCATGGCGGACGACGCCTTGCCGATCGCGATGACCCAGACGCGGCGACCGCGCGTGGCTGCGGGAATTTCCTGCAGCGCCTGTTCGAGTGCCGGCCCGGGCGCAACCGCCTGGACACCGGCCCAGTACAACTGTGTGAGCACGTCGCGGGGATCGGGTTCGCTGGTGGAACCGATCGCGCGCGTGTGTTGGCCTGTCATTCGCATGGACCGAATGATCGTCCATCGGGGCGACTTTCGCGAGCGGCGCGGTGCCGCGTGTGTCCATCTGATCGCATATCAAGGAGCCCATCATGCCCGGCCGTAATTTCCTGTTCGTGCCCGGTCCCACCAACACGCCGGACCGGATCCTTCGCGCCATGCATCACGCGATGGAGGATCATCGCTCGTCCTCGTTCCCCGCGCTGTCCCGCTCGATCCTTGCCGACCTCGGAAAGGTGTTCCGCACGGAGACGGGACAGGCCTTCGTCTTTCCGGCAACGGGGACGGGCATGTGGGAAGCCGCGCTCGTCAACACGCTCTCGCCCGGCGACCGCGTGCTCGCGACGCGCTACGGGCAGTTCAGCCATCTCTTCATTGACACCGCGCAGCGCCTCGGACTCGACGTGGACATCATGGAGGTCGAATGGGGCGAGGGCGCGCCACCGGATCGCATCCGCGACGCGCTCAAGGCCGACACCAGGCACACGATCCAGGGCGTGCTCATCGTCCACAACGAAACGGCAACCGGTGTGACGAGCGATGTCGCCGCCGTACGCAAGGCGATCGACGATGCCGGTCACCCGGCGCTGCTCTATGTGGACACGGTGAGCGGCCTGGTGAGTCTCCCGTTCGAGATGGATGCCTGGGGCGTCGATGCCGCGATCACCGGCTCGCAGAAGGGATTCATGCTCCCAGCCGGACTCGGCATTCTCGGCATGAGCCGCAAGGCGCTCTCGCGCCGCGAGAGCGCGAAGTGCCCGCGCGTCTTCTTCGACCTGGGCGACATGATCGCGGCGAACGCCTCCGGATACTTCCCGTACACACCCGCGCTCTCGCTGCTCTACGGCCTGCGCGAGTCGCTCGACATGATCTTCGAGGAGGGGCTCGACCGCATCCATGCGCGTCATCACCGGCTCGCCGACGGATGCCGCGCGGCGGTCAAGGCCTGGGGGCTGTCGCTCTGTGCCCGGGCTCCGCAATGGTATTCCGATACCGTGAGCGCCGTGATGGTTCCGCCCGGCATCAACGCCGCCGAGGTGATCGACGTGGCGTATCGTCGCTATGACCTCGCGCTGGGCGCCGGCCTGGGCAAGATGGCGGGGAAGCTCTTCCGCATTGGACATCTCGGCGACCTGAACGAGCTGATGCTGCTGGGCGCGCTCGCGGGCGTGGAGATGGCCATGGGCGACGTGGGCATCGACGTCAGCGCGGGCAGCGGTGTGGCCGCCGCCCAGGAATATTTTCGCCGTACGGCCGCTCCCCTCGCGAAATCGACGGCCGCCGGTTCGCCCGATGCACAGGCGAAGCCGGCGGCGCCGAAGCGTGAACCCGTGGGCGCCGCGCGATGAGCCACACCCGCCACGATCCGGCGCGCGTGCGGTTGCAGCGCAGCGAGCTCGCCGTGCCGGGCTCGCGTGCCGAGCTGTTCGCCAAGGCGGCGGACGGTTCGGCCGACTACGTCTTTCTCGACCTCGAGGATGCCGTGGCGCCGCCCGACAAGGAGCAGGCGCGCCGCAACGTGATCGCGGCACTGCACGACGTGGACTGGCGCGGCCGTGGCAAGACCGTCAGCGTGCGCATCAATGGCATCGATACGCACTACATGTATCGCGACGTGGTGGATGTGATCGAACAGGCCGGCGATCGGCTGGACACCGTGCTCATCCCGAAGGTCGGCGTGAGCGCGGATGTCTATCTCGTGGACGCGCTGCTCACGCAGATCGAGACGGCGCGCGGCTACCGCGCGCGCATCGGCATCGAGGTGCTCATCGAGACCGCGCTCGGCATGGCGAACGTCGAGGCGATTGCACAGTCCAGCCCCCGTCTCGAGGCCATGCACTTTGGTGTGGCGGACTATTCGGCCAGCGTGCGCGCGCGCACGACATCCATTGGCGGATTGAACCCGGATTACCCGGGCGATCAGTGGCACTTCGCCATCGCGCGCATGGTGGTCGCCTGCCGCGCGTACGGACTGCGCGCCATCGACGGACCGTTCGGCGACTTCCGGGATGCCGACGGCTACGCGGCGGCGTGCCGGCGCGCGGCCGCGCTGGGCTGCGAGGGGAAGTGGGCCATTCATCCCACGCAGATCGACATCGCCAACGAGCTGTTCACGCCCTCCGGAGCGGAGGTGGAGCGGGCGCGCCGCATCCAGGTCGCCATGCGCGAAGCGGAGGCGCATGGCCGGGGCGCGGCGCAGCTCGATGGCCGCATGATCGACGCCGCGTCGGCGCGCATGGCGGCGAATATCGTCGAACTGGCGGACGCCATCGGCGCGCGATAGGCCGGTCGGGCCGCCGCCCCATTCTCACGCGTCACTCTCAACGAGGATTGCATGGATATCCATGAATATCAGGCCAAGGAGCTGCTCGCGAACTTCGGCGTTCCCGTGGCGCGGGGCGGCGTCGCCTACACGGCGGAACAGGCCATGTTTCGCGCCGAGGAGATCGGTGGCTCCCGGTGGGTCGTGAAGGCGCAGATCCACTCGGGCGCCCGCGGCAAGGCCGGCGGCGTGAAGCTGTGCGCCAGCGAACACGAAGTGCGCATGGCCGCGGGAGAACTGCTGGGCCGCCGTCTCGTCACGCACCAGACCGGCCCCGCGGGAAAGGTCGTGCACCGCATCTACGTGGAGGAAGCGGCGACCATTGAGCGTGAGGTCTATCTGGGATTCGTGCTGGACCGGCGCGAGGAGCGCATCTGCGTGGTCGCGGCGCCGCAGGGCGGCATGGAGATCGAGGAGATCGCGCAGCGCTCGCCCGACACCATTTTGCGTGAAGTGATCGAGCCGGCCGTGGGCATGCAGCCGTTCCAGGCGCGCGAGATCGCGTACGGGCTGGGACTCAAACCGTCCGAGGTGAATCAGGCGGTGAAGGCGCTGCTCGGCGCGTACAAGGCGTTTCGCGACCTGGATGCGACGATGGTGGAGATCAATCCGCTGGCCATCACCTCCACCGGCAAGGTGCTCGCGCTCGATGCCAAGATGACGTTCGATGACAACGCGCTCTTCCGGCGCCCGGGCGTGAGCGAGCTGCGGGATTATGCGGAGGAGGATCCGCGCGACGCGGAGGCCAGCAAGTACGGCCTCAGCTACATCGCGCTCGACGGGTCCATCGGCTGCATCGTGAATGGCGCCGGTCTCGCCATGGCCACCATGGACATGATCAAGCAGGCTGGTGGCGAGCCGGCGAATTTCCTGGACATTGGCGGCGGGGCGTCGCCCGAGCGCGTGGCCGCCGCCTTCCAGCTCGTCCTGTCCGATCCCCGCGTGCGCGTGGTGCTCGTGAACATCTTCGCGGGCATCAATCGCTGCGACTGGGTGGCGCAGGGCATCGTGAAGGCCGCCACCGATGTCGGCGTGCCGGTGCCCGTGGTCGCGCGACTGGCGGGCACCAACATGCAGGAAGGACGGGCGATTCTGCGCGAGAGCGGACTGCACATCATCACCGCGGACACGCTCGCCGATGCGGCCGGCAAGGCCGTTGCCGCCCTGAACCAGCACAACGCGGACGCACCGGCTCTGGTGACCGCCGCGACGAGAGGAGCAGCCTGATGAGCATTCTGCTTGATGAAAGCACGCGCGTGATCTTCCAGGGCTTCACGGGCGACAAGGCCAGCTTTCACGCGCGCGAAGCGCTGGCATATGGCACTCGCCTGGTGGGCGGCGTCACGCCGGGCAAGGGTGGCACGACGCATCTCGGGCTGCCGGTGTTCGACACCGTGAAGGCCGCGGTGCGCGCCACCGGCGCGACGGCCAGCGGCATCTTCGTACCCGCGCCCTTCTGCGCGGACGCGATCATGGAGGCGGCGGACGCGGGCGTTCGCCTCATCGTCTGCATTACCGATGGCATTCCCGCGCAGGACATGATTCGCGTCAAGCGCTACATGCGGCGCTACTCACGCGAGCGCAAACCCGTGCTCATTGGTCCCAACTGCGCGGGCATCATCAGCGCGGGCAAGGCCATGGTGGGCATCATGCCGGGCCACATCTACACGCGTGGCCGCATTGGTGTGGTGTCGCGCTCGGGCACCCTTGGCTACGAGGCGGCCTCGCAGATGCAGGCGGTGGGGCTGGGCGTGAGCACGAGCGTCGGCATTGGCGGCGATCCGATCAATGGCAGCTCGTTCGTGGACATGCTGGCGCGCTTCGAAACGGATCCTGAGACGGACGCCGTGATGATGATCGGCGAAATCGGCGGCCCGCAGGAGGCGGAAGCGGCGCTCTACGTGCGCGACTACATGACCAAGCCGGTCGTGGGCTACGTGGCGGGCCTCACCGCGCCGGCGGGCCGGCGCATGGGTCACGCGGGCGCGATCATCAACGCGTTCGGCGACAGCGCCGCGGAGAAAGCGGAGATCATGCGTTCGTCGGGGCTCACGGTGGCGCCGAGTCCATCCGAGCTGGGAGCGGCGATGGCGGAAGCGCTGGGACACCGGCGCGGCGCGAGACTGGCGGTTCACGCATGAGTACGCGACCGACACTCGTCGTCACGCGCCGGATTCCGGCGGCGGTCGAGTCGCGCGCGCAGGAGCTGTTCGACACCTGTCTCAACCCGAGCGATCGCGCCATGGATGATGCCGCGCTGGCGGCCGCCATGCGCGAGGCAGACGCCCTCCTGCCCACCGTCACCGACCGCATCACCGCGGAGCTGCTCGGCATGAGCGACCGCCGCGTGCGCATCGTGGCGAACTTCGGTGTGGGCTTCAACAACATTGACGTGGAGGCGGCGAAGGCAAACGGCGTCGTCGTGACGAACACGCCCGGCGTGCTCACGGACGACACGGCGGATCTCGCGATCACGCTGCTGCTCATGGCGGCGCGGCGCACGGGCGAGGGCGAGCGTCACGTGCGCACCCGGCAGTGGACCGGGTGGCGCCCCACGCACATGCTTGGCGCACGCGTCACCGGCAAGACGCTCGGACTGGTCGGGCTGGGGCGCATTGGCGGCGCGGTGGCGCGGCGCGCGACGCACGGCTTCGGCATGCGGGTGCTCTTCGTCGATCCCTATGCGAGCGATGCACAGGCGGCCGCAACAGGCGCGGAGCGCCGCGCGTCGCTGGAGGAAGTGCTCGGCGAGAGCGACTTCGTGTCGCTGCACTGTCCCGCGACGCCGGAGACGCATCACCTGCTCAACGCCGCACGATTGCGGGCGATGCGGCCGCACGCGTTTCTCATCAACACGGCACGCGGCGATGTGGTGGACGAAGCCGCCCTGGTGGACGCGCTGCGTTCGGGAACGATCGCCGGCGCAGGACTCGATGTGTTCGAGCGCGAGCCGCACGTGCACGACGCGCTGCTCGGGATGGAGAACGTGGTCCTGCTGCCGCATCTGGGGAGCGCCACGGAGGAGACCCGCGTCGCCATGGGCGATCGCGCGCTGGACAATCTCGTGGCGTTCTTCAGCGGTGGATCGCCTGGGGATCGGGTGGCGTAATGGCCGCGACCGGGCACACGCTGCTGCCGGCTCACGCCGGGGTTCCCGCGGGCGCAACCGCCATGGAGTTCCCCGCGCGGGACTCGCCCGCTCGCGACCTGCTGCTTGACCTGCTGAGCGACGTGGTGCGTGAGCGCGCGCCGGACGCCGCCGGAGTGCTCGACGGCGCGCCGCTCGATGCCGGCGGCACGGCGGACTCCATCGCACGCGCGCTGCAGGTGCTCGGCGTGTGGGCGCAGCTGCTCAGCATCGCCGAGTTGCACGCGGCGATGTCCGCACGGCGCCGGGTGCAGCGGGAACAGGACGAGACGCGGCTGCTCGGCACCTTCGCGAACGTGCTCGCGGGGTGGCGCGCCGCCGGTGTGCCGGCCGACGCGGTGCGCGAGCTGCTCGGTCATCTGCGCGTGACGCCCACGATCACGGCACACCCCACCGAAGCCAAGCGGGTCACGGTACTCGAGCAGCACCGCGCGATCTACCGCCTGCTGGTCGAGCTCGAGTCCGGCGCGGGCACGCCCGCGGAGCGAGAGCGCGCACTGGAGGCGTTGCGCAACGGCATTGACCTCCTGTGGATGACGGGCGAACTGCGGCTCGAGCGGCCCACGGTGCAGCAGGAAGTCGCCTGGGGCATCCACTTCTTTGACGACACCATCTTCGCCGCGCTGCGCGAGCTGCACGAGAACCTGGGTCGCGCCCTGGCTGCGCAGTATCCCGGCGAGCCATTCGGCAGTCCCGTGATCGTCGAGTTCGGGTCGTGGATTGGCGGCGATCGTGATGGCAACCCCAACGTGACGAACGACGTCACGCGTGCAGCGGTGCGCGAGTACCGGCGGGCGAGCCTGCGTCGCTATGATCGCGAACTGGCGACGCTGGTGCAGGCGCTGAGCATCGCGGAGCGCGCCATCACACCGTCGCGCGAATTTCGCACGGCGCTGGGGCATGCACTGGTGAGCAGCGGTGACGGCGAGCGCATCGCGTCCCGGAATCCCGGCGAGCTGTTCCGACAGTGGGTGGCATGCATGCGACTGCGTCTCGAAGCGACCATGACCAACGCCGGGACTGGTCCGCACTATACGACCGCCGACGCGCTGATCGCGGATCTGGATACGCTCGAACGCGGCCTGAGCGACGCGCGCTGCGGCGCGATCGCGCGGGCGTACGTGGCGCCGCTCCGTCGCGAAGTGGAGGCGTTCCGGTTTTCCACGGTACGCCTGGACCTGCGCGAGCACGTGCGGCGGCTGCGCCCCGCGGCGGACGCACTGCGCGAGCAGCTTGTGCCGGAGGGCACGGAGGGGCTGCGCGCGGCACTCGCCGCACCCCGGCGCCCCGTGACGGAGGCGGGAGCGATTCCGCCAGCAGCGCAGGAGATGGTCGGCCTGTTCCGACTGGTCCGGGAGCTGCGCATGCGCGCGGATCGCCGGGCGTTCGGCAGTTTCATCATCAGCGGAACCGAGGACGTGCGCGACATTCTCTCGGCGTATCTGCTCGCCCGGGAAGCCGACCTGTTCGTGGATGAAGCCGGCGTGGAGAGCTGCACGCTGCCGATCGTCCCGCTCTTCGAGACGATCGAGGATCTGCGTCGGGCGCCGGCCGTGATGCGCGAGCTGTTCGCGGTGCCGGTCGTGAAGCGAACCGTCCGCGCGCTCGGTGGCGTGCAGGAGGTGATGATCGGCTATTCGGATTCCAACAAGGATGGCGGCTTTCTCACATCGAACTGGGAGCTGTACAAGTCGCAACTCCGGCTGGCTCGCGTGGCGGCGGAGAGCGGCGTCGCCATTGCGTTCTTTCATGGACGCGGCGGGTCCGTGAGCCGCGGCGGCGCGCCGACGCATCGCGCAATCGCGGCGCAGCCGGCCGGCACTGTCCAGGGGCGGCTCCGACTCACCGAGCAGGGAGAAGTGGTGTCCTTCAAGTACGCCTATAGCGATGCCGCGATCTATCAGCTCGAGCTCCTCGCGTCCAGCGTGATGGCGTACTCGCTGGAGGCGGGGCCGCCCGGTGCGGTTCCCGATTCGGCTCCGGGTGCAGTTCCCGGTGCGTTCCCCGGTCCACCCGATGCGGTTCCCGGTGCGGATGAAGCCATGGAGGCGCTCTCCGGCGCATCGCACGCGGCCTATCGTGCGCTGATCACGCACCCGGGTTTCGTCGGATACTTCACGGCTGCCACACCGGTGGAAGAGCTGGGCCTGCTCAATCTCGGCTCGCGTCCGGCGCGTCGCGCCGCCACACAATCGCTCGCCGATCTGCGCGCGATCCCGTGGGTATTCGCCTGGACGCAGAACCGGCACATTCTGCCCGGCTGGTACGGCGTGGGCAGTGCCCTCGAGGCGTTCCACGACATCCGCGGCACCCGGGGCGATGCGCTGCTGCGGCGCATGTTCGATGAGACGCCGGTATTCCGGCTGGTGATCGATGAGGTGGAGAAGACGCTCTTGCAGGTGGACCTCGATCTGGCGCGCGCGTACGCCGAGCTGGTGGACGACGCGCCCGCGCGCGACGACATCTTCGCGCGCATGTGCGCCGAACACGACCGGACCGTCGCGGCGATACTGCGTGTGACGGGCGAACGTCACATCGCCGAGCGATTCCCGCAGTTTCGTGAGCGCATGGGCCGCCGGCTCGAGCTGCTGGATCGCGCGCACCGCATGCAGATCGAGCTGCTGCGCCAGGTTCGCCGGACCGATCTGGAAGCCGGCGTGCGCGCAGGCTGTCTGTCGAACCTGCTGCTGTCGATGAACTGCATTGCCGCGGGGTTCGGGACGACGGGCTGAGGCGCCGCGCTCCGCTTCGCGTCGCTGCGGCGCAGGGAAGCGGTCGCCTCCGGCGCCCTGCGGGAAGCGGCTGGCGGGCCGGAGGCCCGCAGGGCGCTCCCGACCGGGAGCCGCCCGCTTCCCCCAGTCGCGCTGCGCGCGACGCTTCCCGCAGGCGCGCGGAGCGTGCCGCTTCCCTAGCTTTTCTTCCGCGCCGCTGCCGGAATCTGCTTCTCGAATTCCACCGCGGCCGCGGTGCGGTTATTCACGCCGAGCTTCTGGAAGAGGTTCTGCGTGTGGAACTTCACCGTGCTCGGGCTCACGTTCAGTTCGCGCGAGATGGCCACGTTGGAGAGGCCGGATGCGAGCAGCGCCCACACTTCTCGTTCGCGCTCACTGAGCGCACCGGGCCCCGTAATTGGTTTCTCCGTGGTGCGGCGCATCCAGCGGCGGGCGGCCTGCGGAAAGACCAGCACACCGGAGTGCACAGCGCGCAGCGCGTCGACCGTGCGGCCCGGTGAGTCCGTCTTGAGCGCAATGCCATCGGCCTGATGCTCCAGCGCGGCGCGCAGGGATTCCCCATCGCCGTACGCCGTGAGCACGAGTACGCGCACGGGAAGTTTTTCCGCGCGGAGCTTCTTGAGTACGTCGTAGCCGTTGGTCGCGCCCAGCTCGAGGTCCAGCAGCAGCACGTCCGGCCGGTGCAGCCGCACGAGGTCCGGCACGCAGCTTCCGTCGGTGGTCGTCGCGACCACCTGGATATCGCGTTCGGCTTCGATGAGTGCACGCAGTCCTTCCAGGACCAGCGGATGGTCGTCCACGAGCATCACCGTGATCACCGAGCGCTCCTCAGGCTGCCGGAAGACGAATCGTCACGCGGGTGCCACGCGCCCCGGACAGAATGGTCAAGGTGCCGTTCATGATCTCGACGCGGTCGCGCATGCCGCGCAATCCGAAGTGCCCGCCGGTCACCCCGACATCCACCTCGCTCGCCAGCACCTTGTTGACGTCGAACCCCTTTCCATGATCGCTGACTTCCACCACGATGTCACCGCGATCCGCGCGCACTGCGACTTCCATTTCGAGCACGCCCGCGTGCCGCGTGGAATTCGCGAGCGCCTCCTGCAGAATCCGGTACAACGAGATCTTGAGCGGGAGCGGCACCGCCGGCAGATCGCCGTCCACGTGAAAGTTCACGCTGGTTCCGGTGAGGGACTCGTGCTGCACGACGAGCCCTTCGAGGATGGGTGCGATGGAACGGCGCTCGAACTCTGGCGGCCGGAAGGCGCCAATGAAGTTGCGGATTTCGCCGAGGGCCCGCTCGAGCGACGCGGCCACGCGCGTGAGAATCAGCGAGCGCTCAGCGTGTGCGAGATCGGCGCGGTGGCGCAGCACCTGCACCTGCGACAACGCACCAAAGATGTCCTGGACCGGCCCGTCGTGGATGTCCAGAATGATCTGCTGGAGATCACGCTCCGCGGCCGCGAGCAGCCCGCGCGCGGCATTCTGGGACGACGAGGCGGCGCGCGTCGGTCGCGCACGGGAAGAACGCGCGGGCATGATGTAGGGTGCCGTGCGGGCTGCTGCCAGTCAAGGGT
>DATNDS010000029.1:0-40051 GCA_035553215.1 Gemmatimonadaceae bacterium | reverse complement strand
GCTGGTGGCGCCGACCACACCCGTGACACGCATGGAGGCGATCGCCCGCCACGGCAGTGGTTTCGTCTATCTGATCAGCCGCCTGGGCGTCACGGGGGAGCGCGACGACGTGCCTCCCGATCTCCCCGCGACGATTCAACGGCTGCGCACCGTGACCGCGCTGCCCATCTGCGTAGGCTTCGGCATCTCGCGCCCCGATCAGGCCGCGGCCGTCGCGCGACTGGCGGACGGTGTGGTGGTGGGCAGCGCAGTCGTGCACGCGGCAGACACGGATGTCGAGCGCGCGATCGACCTCGTCGGTTCGTTGCGTACAGCCATGGACAACGCGCGCGACTGAATCAGCGACCGCGGCTCACTCGCATATCAGTTCGCAGCGCCCGCTCCAGTTGGGCATCCGGGCGCGCGAAGACGGTGCGACATCGTTGTACCACCACGAGTCCAGGCGCCGCGCCACGCGGTTTGCGCACGTACTTGCGCCGCGTCCAATCCACAGGCACGACCGCCGAACCGCGTGACCTGCTGTGCCAGGCCGCGAGCATGGCCGCCTCGCCCAGGTCGCGTTCAGGCGGTGCGTCGTCATGCAGCCAACGCAGCACGACATGCGCGCCGGCATTGTCGCGAGCGTGCAGCCAGACATCCTCGGGCGCGGCCGCATGGAACGTGAGCTCATCATTGGACGCGGCGCCGCGTCCCACCCAGATGTCCAGTCCACCCGACGAGCGATAGGTACGAAAGACGCTCGGTCCGGGATGAGAGGATCGTACGGAGCGGCCGGCGGATGCCGATGCTGGTGGCGTATCGGCGCCGGTGTCGACGGTGGGCCGGGCACTCGCCGCCAGGCGTTCGGGCAGTTGCGCGAGTGCGCGTTCCATTGAGCGCGCGGTGGCGTAGAGGCGCGTCGCCGCTTCCAGTCCCGTTTCTCCGCGCCGCGGTGCGACGTCGACGCGCGTGCCTTCCCCAATCACGAGGGAGTCGGGAGCAGGCGCGCTGCCCAGCGCCAGGAGCACATCCGCCGCCGCGCGGTAGTACGGTGCGGCGGTCGCGCGCTCCAGTTCCGCGCGCATGCGCCGCCGCGCGCGCTCGACGCGGTCGGTGCCATCGCCGCGGCCGCCGCGGTTTGCGCCGGCATGCGCCACCCTTGGTTCCGCCGGATTCCCGTCGCGCACAATGAGCGACTCCGCCGCGCGTCCGTTCTCGCACAGGGGAAAGGGAAGCAGTTGATCGTCGCACCAGGTGGGTTGTGGCTCCGGCAACGAGCAGATGAACGTGTACCGTTCCCAGGCGCGCCCTGGCTCATGCATCAGCCAGCGCGCCAGGCGCACACTCAACCAGCGCCCCGAGAGCAACGCCTGCGTGTCGAGCGCTGCCACCGCCGACTCGAGCGTGGCGCGATCCAGCACCGGCCGCGGCGCGGCGTGCGGCGGCAGCCGTCCCCCGATCGCGGCGGTGATCCTGCCG
Organism: Gemmatimonadaceae bacterium; assembly: GCA_035553215.1. Classification (GTDB taxonomy): domain Bacteria; phylum Gemmatimonadota; class Gemmatimonadetes; order Gemmatimonadales; family Gemmatimonadaceae; genus JADGGM01. The sequence goes on along the minus strand of DATNDS010000029.1, from coordinate 38,593 downwards.
CCTGACTCACGGAGTACCGCAGCGCGCGCTGATGGTATGGCACTGACTTCGAGCGTGGCGCTGCGCGACCTGGAGCCGCGAAAGCGGCCTTCATGGGACAGCGCGATGATCACGCGACGATCATCCTCCGGCGCGAGGACATTCCTCACGACCCAGCGCTGGAGCAACGCGCCAACCGCACTCCCCGTATACTGCCGCACCGGCACGTCCGAGGACGTGAGATCGAACGCCACGGCCTCGCCCGCTGCCGGATGAACGACGACCAGGCGGTCAGCCTGATCCACGAGCACGCCGCGCAACACCTGGCCGTTCCAGCGGTCAGCGAGCTCGCGCGCCAGGTAATGGGCGGTCAGGCTATCCACGAAACCGACTCGTTTGACATGGCCGGACAATGGACCTATCTTCGTACGCTGTCAACAGATGCGTGATATCGCTTACATTGCGCTTGGTTCCAATCTGGGCGACCGTGCCGCCTACCTTGCGCGCGCTCGCACCGCGCTCGCGGCGCTTCCGTTGAGCCGCCTCCTTGGCGCATCTTCCATCGAGGAAACCGCGCCCCTGGGGAATCTCCCCCAGCACATGTATCTCAATCAGATGGTCGCACTGGAAACGGAGCTCCCGCCTCGCGCGCTGCTCGACGCACTGCATGCGATCGAGCGCGCCGAAGGTCGGGTGCGAACCGAACAGTGGGGACCACGTACCCTGGATCTCGATATCGTGATGTTCGCTGTCCAGACAGTAGACGAGCCGGGCCTGACGGTCCCCCATCCTGGGGCGCACACGCGCGACTTCTGGAAGCGGGAACTGGCCGAGCTGACGGAGGGAAGTCGCGGTGAGTAGCGCGCCGGAGCCGCCGCGCCAGCGTTCCGTGACGACGCACGACTTCGTGGCGCGCAAGGGCAGCGCGCAGAAGCTCGTCGTCGTCACCGCATACGATGCGCTCTTCGGCCGCCTGGTGGACGAGAGCGGCGTGGACGCCGTCCTCGTGGGCGATTCGCTGGCCAGCGTGGTGGCGGGCCAGGAGTCCACGCTCGCGGTGACGCTGGATCAGATGATCTATCACGCGCGCATCACGCGACGCGGTGTGACGCGAGCCCTGCTGATCATCGACATGCCGTTTCTCACCTATCAGGTGAGCACGGAACAGGCGCTACTGAACTGCGGTCACGCCATGCAGAAGACCGGCGCGCAGGCGGTGAAGCTCGAGGGTGGCAGCGCGGACATCGCGCGCACGGTGCACGCCCTTACCGCAATCGGAATTCCGGTCATGGGCCACCTGGGATTCACGCCACAGTCCGTTCACGCGCTGGGCGGATTTCGCGTGCAGGGGCGTGACGACGGCGGCGCACAGCGCCTCCTGGAGGAAGCCCGGCGGCTGGAAGATGCCGGTGCCTTCGCCGTCGTTCTCGAACTCGTGCCGGCGGCCGTCGCCGCAGCCATCACCCACTCGGTCTCCATCCCCACGATCGGCATTGGCGCCGGGCCGTCGTGCGATGGGCAGGTTCTGGTGCTGCACGACCTGCTGGGTCTCAACGATCGTTTCACTCCGAAATTTCTCAAGCGCTACGCGACACTCGCGACCGATGTGCGAAATGCCATTGGACGGTTCCGCGATGACGTGCGGGAAGGGCGGTATCCTGATGACGAGCACAGCTTCTAGTATCCGGGTGATCACCTCGGTGTGCGGCATGCGCAGCGCGCTCGCGGAGGCGCGGCGCGCGCGCACCCCCATTGCGCTGGTGCCAACGATGGGCGCGCTGCACGAAGGGCATCTCCAGCTCGTGGATGAGGCGCGGCGGCATGGCGGCATCGTGGTCATGAGCGTCTTCGTCAATCCGCTGCAGTTCGGGCCGCACGACGACTTCCTCCGCTATCCCCGCGATCTCGACGGAGATGCCGCGAAGGCGGAGCGGCGCGGCGTCGATCTGCTGTTCGCGCCCGGAGTGGAGGAAGTGTACTCGCCGGAACGCAGTGTGGTTGTCACGCCGCTCTCGCTCGCCGATCGCTGGGAGGGGGCTGCGCGGCCGGGGCATTTCACCGGCGTCCTCACGATCGTGGCCAAGCTGTTCAACATCGTACAACCCAACGTCGCGGTCTTCGGGCAGAAGGACATCCAGCAGGCGACGCTGATCCGGACCATGACGCGCGATCTCGACTTTCCGGTGCGGATCATTGTCGCTCGCACGGTCCGCGAAGCGGATGGACTTGCCCTCTCGAGTCGCAACGCCTACCTCACCAACGATGAGCGGCGCCGCGCGCTGGTGCTTTCCCGCACGCTCACGCATATCGCTCGCGCCTTCGAGGGCGGAGAGTACGACGCCGTGGAGCTCGAGCAGCTCGGTTGGGAGACGCTGGCCACGGAGCCGGAGGTGCACGTGGATTATCTCGCGATTGTGGACCCGCAGCGACTCGAGCCCGTGGCGGTGGCCGAACAGGGAACGGTGGTGGCCGTCGCGGCCCGCGTCGGCGCCACGCGCCTCATCGACAACGTCATCCTGGGCGAGACGTGACCTGGAGCGCGGTCGTCGCCGCGCTGGACGACGGTGACACCTTTCGCTCCCGGGTGAGCGTGTACCTGCACCCCCTGGCAGGCCGGCCCATCGTGTGGCATGTCGCCATGGCGCTCGCCAATGTCGCGCCGCCTCCCCGGGAAATCCGGCTGCTGCACCGTGCATCGTCGGTGCTGGCGCTGCCGGAAGGGCTCGACGTTCCGCTGCATGCGGAGGCCGTGTCCGACGGCTCGGAACTCGTCGCGCTGCGCGCGGCGGTCACCGCGCCCGGACTGCGTGTACTCGTGGACGGCGCATCGCCGCTGGTCGCATCACCCACCTTCGCGCGTCTGCTGCGCGCGGGCGAGGGCGGTATCGCCGCGCTACCCAATCCGCATGCGGAGGGCTCGTATCTCGCCGTTGGCGGCGAAGGTCCCGCACTCGCATCGGCCGACGATCCGCGGCTCCCGGTGGGCGCGGTGCGCATCACGCCGACGTCCGCCGACGAGCTCATTCGCGTGGTGGATCGTCACACGTTGTCAGACGCGTCCATGGCGATGCGCGACCGCCTCGTCCGGCGACACGAGGCTGCGGGGGTCACCTTCGTACTTCCGGACACGACCTGGATTGACGCCGATGTCCGCATTGGCGCCGACACCGTCATCTATCCCGGCGCGGTGCTCGAGGGTCACACGGAAATCGGAACCGAGTGCGTGATCGGTCCGTACAGCCGTCTGGTGGACGCCATGATCGGGCGCGGGGTGGAGCTGAAGGGGTGGAACTACGTCGCCCGGACCAACATCCGGAACCATGCCGTGCTCGAACCGTATGTGCGTCGTGGATTCGACTGAGCTCGCGTTACCGGACTGGGCGCGGGTGAGCGAGCGGCGGCGCGCGCATATCGCGCGCGTCACCACGCTGCTGTTGGAGTGGTGCGACGCGCTCGAGGTCGCCCCGGAGGAACAGGCCGAATGGCGCGATGCCGGGTTGTTGCACGACGCAATGCGCGACGCCAGCGAGTCGGAACTCCGCGCGTTTTCCGCGGATGCCAGTCTCCCCGCGGAACTGCTCCACGGGCCGGCGGTGGCCCAGCGGCTTGCCCGTATGGGAGAGACGCGAGACGCCTTGCTCGACGCCATCCGGTGGCACACGGTGGGATGCGCCGGCTGGGCCCGCACCGGGCAGGCCCTGTACATGGCAGACTACCTGGAGCCGGGCCGCCCGTTCGCGCGCGCCGATCGCGCGTTCCTGGCGATGCATGTCCCTCGGGACTTTGATGGGGCCTTCCGACAGGTGGTGCGGCATCGTGTGGAATGGTGCCTGCGCGAGGGATTCGAGTTGTATCCCTCGACCGTGGCGCTCTGGAACAGCGTACGGTGAAGCGCTGGCATCTGTGGCTGCTTGCCAGTTTGTTTCTTGCCGGCGGCGCAGTGACGGTCGTGAGGCTGTCCGGGCGCAATGCCTCGCACATCAGCGCCAGACCACCGGCGCCCGGCCGGGCTGATGCTCGCGCACCCGCGGACGTACGCATTCGCGTGGAAGTGCTCAATGCCACCCGCACACAGGGGCTGGCGCGGCGCGCGACATTCTACCTGCGCGATCGCGGATTCGACGTCGTGGCGTCCGGCAACGCGCGTGAGATTCGCGACAGCACGCTCATCATTGACCGCACCCGGCATCCCGCATGGGCAACACTGGTCGCGAACGCCATGGACGGAGCGCCCGTGCTGTCGCGCCCCGACAGCTCACACTATCTCGACGTGAGTGTCCTCATTGGCCGCGACTGGCGTCCGCCTGCCGAGCCGTTCTACCCGTAGCTGGCCGCACGCCGCGGCGATGTCCGTGCCCCGGCTCTTGCGAATCGCGACCTCGACACCGCGCCGCCGCACCTCGCGCGCGAAGTGCGCGATGCCTTCCGGTGAAGTGGGCTGGAATGCCTGCGTCCCACCCGTGTGCAGCGGAATGAGGTTCACGAACGCGCCGCACTGGCGCGCGAGCGCCGCCAGTTGCGCCGCTTGCTCCGCGGAGTCGTTTACGCCGCCCAGCATGACGTACTCGAATGTGACGCGACGGCTGAACGCGCTGGCGGCGGACACCAGCTCGGCGAGCGGATACTTGAGGTTGATCGGCATGAGCTGACGCCGGAGCGTATCGTCGGGGGCGTGCACGGACAGCGCGAGGCGGAACTGCTCCGGCCGCGCCGCCAGCGCGGCAATGCCCGGCAGCACGCCAACAGTCGAGATCGTGATGTGCCGGGCCCCGATGCCCAGTCCGGCCGGCTGGTTCAGAATCGTGAGGGCAGGGTCCACCGCGCGCCAGTTCATGAGCGGTTCGCCCATGCCCATGAACACCACGTTCGTCACGCTGACCGGCGAGTCGACGAGGCGCATTTCTCGCACCTGCCCCGCAATCTCCCAGACATCGAGATTGCGCTGGAAACCCATGCGCCCCGTGGCGCAAAAGGCGCAGCGCAGCGCACACCCGGCCTGGGACGAAATGCACAACGTCGTTCGATTCTCCTCGGGAATCGCCACGGCCTCGATGCCCTGACCGTCCGGCAGGCTGAAGAGAAACTTCTGCGTGCCATCGCGCGAGCGCTGTCGCGCCAGCACGTTCAGTCGAGGCATGCTGAAGCGTTCCGCCAGTCGCTGACGAAAGCTCGCGGGCAGTGTCGTGATCTGCGAGAATTCCTCTACCGGATTCCGCCAGAGGTGCTGCACGATCTGGCTGCCGCGGTACGCGGGCTCGCCCTGCGCCAGCGCGAACTCCCGCAGGACGCGCTCTGCGTCCGCCGGCAGCAGGTTGAGGAGATTGACAGGGGCATTCACGGGGCGAAATCTATGTCGCGTCCACCGGTCATGTGGCCCGCGGACCGGCCGGATGTTAAATTCAAGACTCGCATAAAGATGGATTCCCTTGGAGGGACGCAGCATGCGGCCGGCTCTGCTTCCGGGCGCCAGGCGCGGACATTAATGTCTGTCTATTCTGCCACATCACACGGGGCCGTTGTGCTTCTGTCTGAGCTGCTGTCGGCGGAGCGAGTGAAGGTACCGCTCGACAGCCGCACGAAAAACGAGGTACTGGAAGAGCTCGTCCGCCTGGTCGCGCCGGATCGCCAGGAGTTGGACACGAGCGCGGTGCTGGCCTCTGTCCGTGAACGCGAGACAGTGCTCAGTACGGGAATCGGGGGCGGTGTCGCCATCCCCCACGGCAAGACCCCCGATGTCGATCAGCTTGTGCTTGCTGCGGGCGTCTCGCGCACGCCCATCGACTTCGACGCGCTGGATGGCAAGCCCGTCCAGCTCTTCTTTCTACTTGTCGGTCCCGAGAGCGCCGCGGGCGCGCACGTCAAGGCGCTGAGCCGCATCTCCCGGCTCCTGCGCCGTGAATCCCTGCGATCCGGTCTCCTGGCGGCCGAGTCCGCCGAAGAGTTCCTGCGCGTCATCCGGGCATCGGAGGCTGCGTGAGCTTCCGACGATGGGTGCCGCCCGTACTCTGGGCGGCGTTCATACTCATCCTCACCTCCATTCCGGGCCGCGATCTGCCGGGCATTGGCATTCCGCATCTGGACAAGGCCGTTCATCTGTGCCTCTACGCGATCTTCGCGTGGCTCCTCACGCGTGCGGTCGCCGTGCGCGCGCCCTTTGCGGGACGTGTCGTGCTGGTTCTCGTGGCGGTCCTGTGCTTTGGCGCGGCGGACGAATGGCATCAACAATTCATACCGGGTCGTTCGATGGACGTGTATGACTGGATCGCTGACAGCACGGGTGCGCTCGCCGGCGCCGCGACTTTTCTGCTCCGCCGCGAACGGAGCGACACATGACGCGCACAGACCATGCGGCGACCACGCTGCGCACGCACCGGTGCGGCGCGCTGCGGTCCACCGATGTCGGCACCCCCGTACGCGTGGGCGGCTGGGTGCACGGCAAGCGCAATCTGGGCGGGCACGTCTTTCTCGACCTGCGTGACCGCGACGGCATCGTCCAGGCATCGTTCGACCCCGCGGTCGTCGGAGCCGAGACGCTCGAGCTCGCAGCCGCCGTGGGTCGCGAAAGCGTGGTGCTTGTCGAGGGAGAGGTGGTAGCACGCCCGTCAGAGGGACGGAACGCTGACCTCGCCACAGGCGACGTGGAGATCAAGGCGCGCGCGCTGCGCGTCCTTGGCCCGGCGGCCACCCCCGCCATTCCGGTGGCGCGCTCGCGCGGCGAACCGCTTCCCGCCGAGGAGCAACGGCTGCGCCACCGCTATCTCGATCTGCGTCGTCCCGAACTCCAGCGCAATTTCATTCTGCGCCACGAGCTCATGCAGACCACGCGGCGTGTGCTGTCGGAGCGCGGTTTTCTCGAGGTCGAAACGCCGATTCTCACCAAGCCCACGCCCGAGGGGGCGCGCGACTACCTCGTGCCGAGCCGCGTGCAGGCCGGCGAATTCTACGCGCTGCCGCAATCGCCCCAACTCTACAAGCAGTTGCTCATGGTGGCCGGGTTCGACCGCTACTTCCAGATCGCGCGCTGCTTTCGCGATGAGGACCTGCGGGCGGATCGGCAGCCCGAGTTCACGCAGATCGACATCGAGGCGTCGTTCGTCGCGCCCGATGACATCCATGCGCTCACCGAGGATCTCCTGACGGCGCTCTGGCGCGAGGGGGGCGTGGAGATTCACACGCCCTTTCCCCGTATGACGCATGCCGATGCGGTGGAGCGCTACGGATCGGATCGCCCCGACCTGCGCTACGGGCTGGAGTTGGTCGACGCCAGCGACGTCTTTCGCCAGAGCGAGTTTGCCGTGACGCGCGCGGCGCTCGACGCGGGCGGGCGCGTGCGCGGCATTCGCGTGCCCGGCGGCGGCGCGCTGTCACGCAAGCAGGTGGACGCGCTCGAAGCGCTGGCCAAGGGGGCCGGCGCGAGCGGCCTGCTCCGCGTGAAGCGGGAAGCCGGCGCGCTCACGGGGCCGGCGGCCAAGTACCTGGCGCCCGGCGCCGCGGATGCACTCGGTCTTGCCGATGGGGACCTGGCCCTGTTCGTCGCCGGCCCCGATCACGTCACCAGTCCCGCGCTCGACCGGGTACGCCAGGAAGTCGCGCGCGTGCTCGACCTGGTGCCCGCGGAGGCACGCTGTTTCCTCTGGGTGACGGACTTCCCGTTGTTCGAGCGTGATTCCGCGACCGGCACACTTGGGGCCGTACACCACCCGTTCACCGCGCCGCGCCCCGATGAGGAGGTGCTGCTCGAGCAGCATCCGGAACGCGTGCACGCACTGGCCTACGACGTCGTGCTGAACGGCACCGAGCTGGGCGGCGGCAGCATTCGCATCGCGGACCCGCGACTGCAGCAGCGGGTGTTCGAGCTGCTGGGCATTGACGAGGCCACGGCCACGAAGCGGTTCGGCTTTCTGCTCGAAGGGTTGCGCGCCGGGGCGCCGCCACACGGCGGAATCGCTCTGGGATTCGACCGGATCGCGATGACGCTCGCCGGCGCACCGTCGCTGCGCGATGTCATCGCGTTTCCCAAGACCACGCAGGCGCGGGCATTGTTCGAAGGGGCGCCGAGCCCGGTGCCGGAGCAGGATCTGCGCGAGCTGCACGTTCGGCTCGCCGAGCCGGTCGCTGAGGCGTCGTCGCGTGAGTGACGAATCGGTCACCAGCCGGCTGAACGCGGAAGGCGCCGACCCCCTCACGCTGGCTGGCGTGAACGACGCGAATCTGCTGGAGCTGTCGCGCCTGACCGGCGTGAAGGTGTCGCTTCGCGGCGATGCGTTCTCGCTCTCCGGACCACCCGCGCTCGTGGAGCGCGCGCAGCCGCTCGCGCAGCGGATGCTCGATGCGGCGCGCCAGCTCGTGCCGCTCGCACCCGATGACGTCCTGCGCATGAGCCTCGAGATCGCGGCCAATGGCAACGGGTCCGCGGCGGCGACAGACGAGCAGCGTATCGTGCTCGCGGGCGTGCGCCGGATCATTCAGCCCAAGACGCCGGGCCAGGCCGAGTATCTGCGCCGGATCGCCGAGAATGACATCGTGATCGGCATCGGGCCGGCCGGGACGGGCAAGACGTATCTCGCCGTGGCCATGGCGGTGGATGCGCTCGCGCGCAAGCGCGTGCGCCGCATCATCCTCGCGCGCCCGGCCGTGGAAGCCGGCGAGAGTCTCGGTTTCCTGCCGGGCGATCTGCAGGCCAAGGTCGATCCCTATCTGCGGCCGCTCTACGACGCGCTCGACGACATGATGCCACCCGAACGGGTGCAGAAGGCGCTGGAGACCCGCACCATTGAGATCGCGCCGCTCGCGTACATGCGCGGGCGCACGCTGGCTGACGCCTTCGTGATCCTGGATGAATCGCAGAATGCCACGAGCGCCCAGATGAAGATGTTCCTCACGCGCCTGGGCGTGAACTCCAAGGCGGTCATCACCGGGGACACCACGCAGATCGATCTGCCTGCCCGCGAGCAATCGGGCCTCATCGAAATCGAACGGATTCTCAGTGGCATCGATGGCATCGCCATTCAATATCTGACAGACGCGGACGTCGTGCGACACCGCCTGGTACGGGACATCATCAAGGCCTACGCGCGCGACTCGGGAGCGGAGTAGCCATGGCCCTGCGACCGCAGCCCAAGACGCCCGACATCCTGCCGGTTCGCGAAGGACACGGCGGGCGAGTCGTCTATCATGGTCTTCGGATTGGTCTGCTGGTGGTCCTTGCCGTGCTCACCTATCTGCTCTTTCCCAGCGCGCCGGCCGTGGATTCGCCGATCTTCGAGGTGGGATCGGTCGCCACCGACAACGTCATCGCGCCCTTCGCCTTCACGGTGAAGAAGTCGGATGCCGAGCTGGCGCGCGAACGCGATGAGCTGTCTCGTTCGGTGAAACCGCTGTTCAATTTCCGGCAGGCCGCGCTGGATTCGGCGGAGCAGGGGTTGCGCGCATTCATGGATTCGATCGCGGCCACGAGTGACCGGCCGGGCCATGGCCGACCGGGCTCGCTCGTGGAGCGCACCGCCATCGCACAGTCGGCCAGTTCGCTCGGCGTGACGCTCACGCCGCCCGAAGCGGACTATCTCTCGTACGCGGCGCGCCGGCGCGGCATGGAGGATGGACTCCACCGCGCGATCGCGCGGTGGCTGTCGGCCGGCGTCGCCGCGAGCGCCGAGATCGATGATCTGCACGGCGAGGTCATCATTCGACAGGGCTCCGACGAGCATGCGACCCTGGCCGACAGCCTGCCCACGTTCGGCAGCTTTCTCGGCCGTGCGCGCGCGCTGCAGCCCGATGCGAATTCCTCGGTCGCCAACGGCCTGTATGTCAAGCTGCTCAGCGCGTTCTTCCACCCCACGATCCGGCTCGACCGCGTGGCCACGGAATCGCGACGTCAGGAGCTTCGCAATTCGGTGGACGTGAATCAGTACACCGTCCGGGCTGGCGAGAAGATCGTCGGGGCCCACGAGGTGGTGGGGAAGGCCGAGTTCGACAAGATGCGCGCGCTGCACGACGCCATGCAGAGTCGCGCGTCCGGCCAGCGCGCGATGGGTCGCATCGCGGGCAGTGTGGCCTACAACGCGCTCGTGCTCGCCATCTTTGGCATTGCGATCGTGCTCTTCAGGCCGCAGCTCTACCGCTCGTTCCGGTCGCTCACGCTGTTCGGCGCGGTGTTCCTCGTCGTGCTGGCCGCGGCGGCACTGGCGGCGCGCTGGCAACCGGTGCATCCGGAGCTCGTTCCCGTGGCGCTCGCCGCCATCATTCTGAGCGTGTTGTTCGATTCACGCATCAGCATGATCGGCGCAATGATCCTGGCCGTGCTGGTGGGCGGGCAGAGCGTCTATCGGGGAACCAACGCGCTTTTCATCAATCTCGTCGGCGGAGCCGCGGCCGCACTGAGCGTGCGCGTCATCCTGCGGCGCGAACAGTCGTATCAGTACGTCATCACGATCGGCGTCGCGTACCTGTGCGCGGCTCTCGCGATCGGGCTCACCCTGGGCTGGACGGCGTCATCCATTGCCTCCAGCGCCGGCCTGGGCATCGCGAACGCGGTCGTCTCCGTGGTCTTTGCCATGTTCCTGGTACCGCTGGCCGAGCGCTTCACCGGCATCACGACGCCACTCACGCTCATTGAATATTCCGATCTCAATCGGCCGCTGCTGCGGCGCCTGAGCCTCGAAGCGCCCGGCACATACGCGCACACCATCGCGATGGCCAACCTCGTGGAAGCCGCGTGCAACGCGATCGGCGCGAACGGCCTCCTCGCCCGGGTGGGGACGTACTATCACGACATCGGGAAGCTCAAGAAGCCCCAGTTCTTCGTGGAGAATCAGGCGGGCGGCAGGAATCCGCATGACAAGCTCAAGCCATCCACGAGTGCGTCCATCATCCGGAATCACGTGCGCGAGGGCGTGGAGCTGGCCGCCGAACATCACATCCCGGCCGCGATCGCGGCGTTCATCCCGGAGCATCACGGGACCGCGTCCATTGCGTATTTCCTGGAGAAGGCGCGCGAGCGCGACGGCGGCACGTCGCCGAATACGGCGGAGTTCGTCTACCCCGGGCCGACGCCGCAGTCCGCCGAAACCGCCATCTGCATGCTTGCCGATGGAGTCGAGGCATCGGTGCGCGTGCTGCAGGAGCCGACGGCGCCGAGGATTCGTGAAGTGATCGACCGCATCGTGCGGCTGCGCATGGAGCAGGGGCAGCTCCGTGACGCGCCGCTCACGCTCCGCCAAATCGAGATCGTGAAGGAACAGTTCGCGCGCGTGCTCACGGGCATGTATCACAGTCGCATTGACTATCCCGTGGCGAGCGGCGGCATTACATCGGAGACGGCATCCGGATGACCCTCGTCGTGGACGTGCAGACGACGGGGACGCGCATGCCGCTGTCCCGCTCCCGGATAGCGGAGATTGCGTCCGCCGTGCTGGCGGCAGAGCGAGTGCGGCGTGCGTTCGTCTCCATCACGTTCGTGAGCCCCCGAGCGATGGCCGGACTCAATCGGCGGCACCTGCGCCACCACGGCGCCACCGATGTCATCGCATTTGGATTCGAGCCTCCGGCGCGCGCCGCGCGTGTACCGGTGATGGGAGACATTTACATCGCGCCGGCCATTGCGCGCCGCCATGCCCGGGAGCTGCGGCGGCCGGTGCGGGAGGAAATTGCCCGCCTCGTGGTGCACGGCACCCTGCACGTGCTGGGTTATGACCACCCGGACGGAGAGGAGCGGACGGCCTCCCGCATGTGGCGCCGCCAGGAGGCGCTCCTCGAGCGTGCGCTGGGGGGTTCGTCGTGACCGCGGTCGCACTCGTTGTCGCGGTCGTCGCGCTGGCGCTGGGGGCGCTCTGTGCCATCATGGACGCCGCCATCGTGACCGAAATGGAGGAACCTGGCGGCTCCGACACCGAAGGAATGACGGGCGGCCTGCGCAACCAGACGCACCGGGCACTCGCCATCACGCGACTGCTCATGAGCCTCACGGCGGGGCTGGCCGGGGCCGTGGGCCTGCGTCTCGGCACGCGGCCGACGCACGTTGCCGTCGGTCTCGCCATACTCATTGCCCTCGTGGTGCTCATTGTCGCCGAACTTGCGCCGCGCGCGGCGGGTGCGGCCCTTGGTACTCGCGCACGGCGCGCGCTGCATGCGCCCGTCGTGGCGCTGCAGACCGTCGTGCGGCCGCTCACGAGCGCCGGCGCCGCCCTGGATCGGCTGCTCCGGCGCGTGCTGCCGCCGGTGCGGCCTCGTGACGTGGATCGCGATATCACCGCCGACCAGTTTCGCCGCGTCGTACAGGCCGACGCAGGGGTGCGCGCCGAGCAGCGCGCCATCCTGCACCGCGTGTTCTCTCTGGGCGACACCGAAGTGCACGAGGTGATGGTGCCCCGCGTGGACATCGTGGGGATCGAGAGCGGGACGCCCTGGTCGGAGGCGCTCGACCGCGTTCGCAGCTCGGAGCACTCCCGCCTGCCGGTCTTCACCGAGACACTGGATCACATCACCGGCATCCTCTTCGCGAAGGACCTGCTGCCGCCCGTGATCGGCGGCTGCGAACCGCCCGGCGGGTGGGAGTCGCTGGTGCGACCCGCGACGTTTATTCCGGAAAGCAAGGCCATCGACGCGCAATTGCGTGACTTCAAGTCCGCGAGCGCGCACATCGCCATAGTCGTCGACGAATTCGGTGGCACGGCGGGACTGATCACCATCGAAGACATTCTCGAGGAGATCGTCGGTGACATTCGGGATGAGCATGATACGGAGGAGGCGGCCATCCGGTCCGAGAACGGGTCGCGCTACTGGGTGTCGGGTCGCGTGACGCTTGACGATCTGTCCGACGCGCTCGGGCACACGTTCGCCCGGGAAGACGTGAGTACCGTCGGCGGATTGATCTTCGAGTTGCTCGGCCATGTGCCGCGCGCGGGGGAGGAACTCCGCCTCGACGGTTTTCGCGTCGTGGTGGAGCGCGTCGTCCGACGCCGGGTGGACCGCGTCTACTTCGAGCGCCAGGGTGGCGCCGCGGAGCGCGCGTCGTGATCACCGTTCTGCTCACCTTCGTCGCGCTCCTCCTGGTCGCATGGCTCACCGCGGCCGCGACAGCGGTCCGCTCCGTGAGCCGCATCTGGCTGCGTCACTGGGTGGAGCGCCAACTTGCCGGAGCGGGCACGATCGAGGCGTACCTGGTGCGACCCCATCGCCTGGTGCTCTCCGCGAGCGCGGGCGTGGCGGTGCTGGTCACGCTCGCGGGTGCAGTGCTCGGGGCGCAGCCGCACGCCGCCGGGTGGCAGCTCACGCTCGAGGGCATTGCGCTCGCGATTGCCCTCCTGGTGCTCGGCCAGCTGGTGCCGCGGGCGATCGCCCGGCGCTTTGCGCCAGGGCTGATTCCCGTGCTGCTGCCGCCGCTGCACGCCGCCGCCTGGGTCCTGGCGCCGCTGCTGCGTGCCACACGCACGGTCGGGCGCGCCATCAATCCCAGGTACCGGGCGCGCGCCGCGTCGCCGCGCGAGGGCATAGCCGATCTGCTCCGCGAGGGTGAGCTGGAAGGCATTGGCGAGCCCGATGAGATCGACATCATCACTGGCGTCGTGCAGTTCGGCGAGAAGGTGCTGCGCGACGTCATGACGCCACGCACCGATGTCTTTGCCGTTGACGCGACGCTGGCGCCGGCCGACATGGCGCGCAGCGTCGCCCAGTCCGGCTACAGCCGTGTGCCCGTCTACCGGGAATCGCTGGATGAAATCATTGGCATCGTGCACGTGCTGGACCTGCTCACGACCGCCGGCGAGCGCTGGCCACCGCTCGGCGAAGTGTCGCACGCGCCTGCCACCAAGCGATGCAGCGAGATGCTGTTTGAGATGCTGCGTGGCCAGCGCCACATGGTCGTCGTCCTGGACGAATTCGGCGGCACGGCGGGCGTCGTCACGCTCGAAGATGTCCTCGAGGAGCTGGTGGGTGAGATCCGCGACGAGCATGATGAGCCGGAGTCGCCCGAACCGTCCGTCGCGCCGAGCGCGCTGGTGCTCGATGCCTCGACGCCGCTCGACACGGTGCGCCGTCAGTTGGATGTCGAGCTGGTGCCCGAGGACCACGATGCGGCCCAGTCCATTGGCGGATTGCTCGTCCGCGGACTCGGCCGCATCCCCGTGGTGGGCGAGCGCTTTCGCCTGGGCGACCTGGAGGTGACGGTGATCGACGCGGAGCCGGCGCGGGTCCGCCGGCTGCTGGCCCAGCGCGGCGAGGATACGCGCGCCATCGAGCTCAAGTTCACGCGTTGACGTGCGCGCCTTCCATGTCTTCTGGCGGCTGCTCCCGTTCCTGATCGGCTTTCTCCGCGACCGGCGCCGGTGGATCGTGGTTGGACGGCCCCGACGGCTTCCCGACAGTGCGCATCAGCGACGCGCGGCGCGTCTCACCGCCACGGTGGCGGCACTGGGTCCCACGTTCATCAAGTTGGCCCAGGTGTTCGCGGCTCGAGCCGATCTGCTGCCCGAACCCTACCTGGGCGAGATCAGCAAGCTGACCGACAGCGTGCCCGCGCTTCCGGCGCGTGACATCGAGGCCGTCATTGAGCACGAGCTCGGCCGGCCGGCGAGCGCGGTGTTCGACCGCTTCGAGGCGGAGCCGCTGGCCGCCGCATCCCTCGGACAGGTGCACCGCGCGCAGTGCCGCGGACGCGACGTCGTGGTCAAGGTGCTCCGTCCCGGCGTGGAGGAACTCGTGGCGGTGGACCTCGGCGCCGCGTTTCGCATTCTGTTCTTCGCGAACGTGCTGTTCCCCAATCATCACACGCGTGCCATCACCACGATGGTCCGGGAGTTCTCCAAGCGCATCGAGGAGGAGATGGACTTCCGCGAGGAGGCGCGCAACGCGGATGTCATCCGCGCGAATCTGGCGCGCGATCCGCGTATTGTCGTACCGGATGTGATCGCGGGGCTCACCACGCGGCGCGTCCTCGTGCTGGAGTACATGGAGGGCACCAAGGTCGACCGGCTGCAGGAGCGGATCGCGTCAGGCGACATTTCGCTGCCGGCGCTGCTCCAAACCATCGTCGAGATCTACGCGCAGATGATGCTGATCGATGGCATCTTCCACGCCGATCCGCATCCGGGCAATCTGCTGGTTGCGCCGGACGGCCGGCTCGTACTGCTCGACTTCGGGATGGTCGTGCGCGTGGAACATGCCACGCGCGTACGTCTCATCCAGACCATTCTCGCGGCGGCGCGCCAGGACGTGGACGGCGTGATCGCCGGGTTCTACGACCTGGGCCTCCTCGATCCGGAGGTCGACCGGGGAACGGTGCGCGATGCGGCGCGCGCGCTGATGTCCGTGGCATTCACGCCGGACGCCGGACCACGGCAGGTCCAGCGCATCGTCAACGAGGTCATGGCCACCTTTTATCAGTGGCCTGTGATGCTGCCCAGCGAATTCGTGTATCTGGGACGCGCCGCGGCGCTCGCCGAGGGCATCGCCATCCGGTACGATCCGGGCTTCAACAGCGTTCGCTTCGCGACGCCGATCATCAAGTCCATGGCCACCCGGCTGCTTGCGGCGGGCGCCGGGGATCCGCGGGAAATGATGCACGATGCGCTGGCCGAGCTGGCCGCCATGGCGCGCGAGCTGCGCGATGTGCTGCGGCGCGCCGAGCGCGATGAGCTCCGCGTTCGCGCCCATCCGCGCGACATCATCGAGCTGCAGCAGTTCCTGGCCGGCCAGACGCGACGCATCATTCTGGCGGTCATCACCTCGGCGTTCACCATTGCCGGCGTGCTGGTATTCCTCACCACGCGCAACTTCTATCTCGTCGCGGCCACGATCCTCGTGGCGCTCGTGTTCTTCATGATCACCTTCATCGTGCCGTGGCATCTGCTGTCCAATCCGATGCGTGGTCACCGGCGCTGGCGGTGGTGAGCACTCCCGCCACGCCGGGCGACACCGGACACCTGCTGGCCGCATTCGATGCGCGCCGGCCGGCGGCGCTCGCCCGGGCCGTGAGCATCGTGGAGAATCACCGGTCCGGGTTCGAGACCATTCTGGCACGGCTGCACGCACGACTCGGGCATGCGCGCCGCATCGGCATCACCGGACCGCCGGGAGCCGGGAAGAGCACGCTCGTGATGCGGCTGGCGACCCGCTACCGCGAGATGGGCCTCACGGTGGCGATCATCGCCGTGGATCCGACGTCTCCCTTCACCGGTGGCGCGCTGCTCGGCGACCGGATCCGCATGGAATCCGTGGCGCTCGACGCCGGCGTGTTCATTCGCTCCATGGCCACGCGTGGCTCACTCGGCGGCGTCGCCGGCGCCACGCGCGAGGTCGCGGATGTGGTGGACGCCTTTGGCTTCGACCGTATTCTCATCGAGACGGTTGGCGTCGGCCAGAGCGAACTCGAGATCGTGCGGCTGGCCGATACGACGGTCGTGGTGCTCGTGCCCGAATCGGGAGACTCCATTCAGACCATGAAGGCAGGTCTCATGGAAATCGCGGATCTCTTCATCGTGAACAAGGCGGATCGGCCCGGCGCGGACCGGCTGCATCACGACATGGAGGTGATGCTGGGGCTCCGCCTCGGCGTGAGCTACCGGGACATTCCGGCGCATCACGGCGTGGACCTGCGTACGCCGAGGAATCCGGCGCGGGCGGCACGGCGCGCCGCGGCCGAAGATACCTCCATCTGGACTCCACCGGTGGTCTCCACCGTAGCGGAATCCGGCAGCGGCGTGGACGAGGTCATGGCCGCTCTCGATCGTCACTTTGATTACCTTGAACAGAGCGATGCGTTGCACCGGCGTCGCCGCCAGCGGCTGCGCGAGCAGGTCGTCGGCATCGTGGAGCGGCACCTCCGTGAGCGAATGTGGCGCGATCCACAGGCCAACGCCTGGCTGGATGCGCAGCTTCCAGCGCTCGAAGGCGGGAGCGTGACGCCCTTTGCCGTGGCGGATGCGCTGCTGGCGCGTAGCGCAACGCGGCTGGCGACACCTGCGGGAACAACTCACGAGGACGAGCCATGACGATAGCGCGGGATTCAAGCGCGACAGCGGCCGGAGAGCGCGCGGAGCTGGAGCGACTGCGTGCTGAAGTGGCGGCGTGGCGTGCACGATACGCCACAGGCATCACGCGTCCCGTTGCCTTCTCGAACTCCGAGCGCGAGGTGGCGCCGCTGTATACCGCCCTCGACGTGAACGGCGGGGATGCGGCGGACGCGGTGCCCGGGTCGTATCCGTACACGCGCGGCATCCACGCGACCGGCTATCGTGGCCGCCTCTGGACAATGCGCCAGTTCGCCGGATTCGGCAGCGCCGCCGATACGAATGCCCGCTACAAGTATCTCCTCGAGCACGGGCAGACCGGCCTCTCGGTGGCGTTCGATTTCCCCACGCTCATGGGCTACGACTCCGACCATCCGCGTTCGGAAGGAGAGGTGGGCAAGTGCGGCGTCGCCATTTCCAGCGTCGCCGACATGCAGGTGCTCTTCAACGGCATTCCGCTCGACCAGGTGTCGGTATCCATGACGATCAACGGACCGGCGCTGATTCTGTACTGCTTCCTGATCGCGGCGGCCGAGCGCGAGGGCATCTCGTCCGAGCAGCTTCGCGGGACGATCCAGAACGACATCCTCAAGGAGTACATGGCGCAGCACGCCTGGATCTACCCGATCGAGCCGGCGCTGCGTCTCATCGTGGACGGGTTCGAATGGTCCGCGCGGCACGCGCCTCAGTGGAACACGATCTCCATTTCCGGCTACCACATTCGCGAGGCGGGCGCCACCGCCGTCCAGGAACTCGCCTTCACGCTGGCCGATGGGTTCACGTACGTGGAACGCGGCATCGCCCGCGGTCTCCACGTGGACGAGTTCGCGCCCCGCCTCTCATTCTTCTGGGATATCCACAACGACTTCTTCGAGGAGATCGCGAAGCTGCGTGCCGCGCGGCGGATCTGGGCGCGTCACATGCGCCAGAATTACGGCGCACAGGAGCCGCGGTCGTGGATGATGCGCTTTCATTCGCAGACCGCCGGCGTGACGCTCACGGCGCAGCAGCCCATGAACAACATCGTGCGGGTAGGCTACCAGGCGCTCGCGGCGGTACTGGGCGGCACGCAATCGCTGCATACCAACTCCATGGATGAGACGCTCGCGCTGCCTACCGAGAACGCCGTGCAGGTCGCGCTCCGGACCCAGCAGATTCTGGCGTTCGAGACCGGCGTTCCCAATGTGATCGATCCGCTGGGCGGTTCCTATTACGTGGAGTCGCTCACCGATCACATGGAGCAGGAAGCCGAACGGCTCTTCACGGAAATCGAACAGGCAGGTGGCGTCGTGCGCGCGCTCGAGACCGGCTGGCTGCAGCGCCGGATTTCCGAGTCGGCCGCACGGCAGCAGTGGGACATCGAGCAGCATCGCAAGGTGATCGTGGGCGTGAACGACTTCGTCACCGAGGAGCCCGAGCTGACGATTCCGCTGTTGAAGGTGGCTGAAGGCACCGAGCGCGAACAGCGCGAGCGGCTGGCGGCACTGCGGCGAACGCGCGATGCGGCGCGCTGGCAGCAGTCTCTCGACGCCCTGCGCGCCGCATCCCGCACCGAGGCGAATCTCATTCCGTTCATTCTGGACGCCGCGCGTGCGGATGCGACGCTCTACGAGATTCGCGCCGCCATGGAGGAGACCTTCGGGGCCTATCGCGAACCGGTGTTCTTTTGACGGCTCGCCGCCGCGTCCGTCGTCCGGCCGAATGGTGGGAGTCGTACTTCGACGCGCATTACCTGCTGGAGTACGAACCGCTCTTCTCACCCGAGCAGGACCGCGCGGAAGCATCGCGGTTGCTGGACATCCTGGGGCTGCCGGTAGGCTCGCGAGTACTCGACGTCCCCTGTGGACAGGGGCGGCACTCGCATCTGCTGGCCGAGGCGGGTCTCGACGTCACGGGCCTGGACTACTCGACGTATCTCCTGGCACGCGCCCGCGAGCGTGGCACCGGCCGGACCCTGCGATACGTGCGTGGGGATATGCGCGTCCTCCCGCACCGCTGGACCGGCCGGTTCGACGCCGTCCTCAATCTGTTCACGTCATTCGGATTCTTTCTCGACCCGGGCGATGACGCGCGTGTGATCGCCGAGTTCGCTCGGGTGCTGAAGCCCGACGGCGTGCTCGTGTGGCACGGGGGCAGTCGCGACGGCATCATGGCGCAGTTCCTCGACCGCGACTGGTGGCCTGGATCAGATGACACGGTGGTCGCGCACGAGCGGTCGTTCGACGCGCTGTCGGGCGTACTCACCATCGTGTCCACGTGGCATGGCGCGCGAACGCGCGGGACGCGCGAGCATCGCATTCGGCTGTACACCGCCACGCGTCTGGCGGAGCTGTGTGCGGACGCGGGACTCATCGTGGAAGAAGCGCTGGACGGGTGGACCACCGACCCGCTGGCGCGGACCACGACGGAAATGCTGCTCGTGGCCCGCAAGCAGAGCGTGGCACGCGGCCGGCCGCGGGCATAGCTTTGATCCTGGAGTGCATGCCGCCATTCCGTACCGCATCCCCTGATCCCTGTCAGATGCCCCGTCCCATACGAGTTCTCATCGCCAAGCCAGGCCTGGACGGCCATGACCGCGGTGCCAAGGTCGTCGCCGCATCGCTGCGCGATGCTGGCATGGAGGTGATCTACACGGGCCTGCACCAGACTCCGGAGATGATTGCCAGCGCCGCCATCCAGGAGGATGTGGATGTCGTCGGCCTCTCGATTCTCAGCGGCGCGCACATGACGCTCTTTCCGCGGGTGCGCGAGCTGTTGAATCAGGCAGGGCGCGAGGACATGCTCATCACGGGTGGCGGCATCATTCCCCGGGAGGATGTCGAGGAACTCAAGCGGCAGGGCATCGGAGAACTGTTCGGCCCCGGCACCCCCACGACCGATCTCATCGAGTACATCAAGACGTGGTTCGCCGAGCGGCAGCAACAGGAAGCGTGACGTCACGGCTGCGTGAGCTGGCCGAGGAGACGCGCGCGCTCGAGGACCGGTTGCGTCAGGGCGGCGGCCCGGCGCGCATCGAACGACAGCATCGGCAGGGAAAGTTGACCGCGCGCGAGCGCGTGGACCTGCTCTGCGATCCGGGCTCGCGCTTCTTGGAGATCGGCCTGCTGGTCGCCTACGACGCGTACGATGGCCAGGCGCCGGGCGCCGGCGTGATCACCGGGGTGGGCGTGGTGAGCGGACGTGAAGTCGTCGTCGTCGCCAACGATGCCACGGTCAAGGCTGGATCGTGGTGGCCCGAGACCATCCGCAAGATGCTGCGAGCCCAGGAAATCGCGATGCGCTGTCGCGTGCCGATCATCTATCTCGTGGACTCGGCGGGAGTGAACCTTCCCTACCAGGGCGGTGTGTTCCCCGGGCAGTACGGCGCGGCGCGGATCTTCTACTACAACTCGATCATGCGCCGGTACCTGCGCATTCCGCAGATCGCGGCGGTGATGGGCCCGTGCATCGCCGGCGGCGCGTATCTGCCGGCACTGTCCGATGTGATTCTGATGGTGGAAGGCACTTCCTTCATGGGGCTGGGCGGACCGAATCTGGTGAAGGGGGCGACCGGCCAGGTCGTCGACGGCGAAACGCTGGGCGGCGCGTCCACGCACACGCGCATCTCCGCCGTGGCGCATTACACGGCGCCGGATGATGGCGCCTGCCTGGAGCACATCCGCACGCTGGTGCAGCGCCTGCCGGTGCCCGCGCACCGTGTCTCCACCCGCGGACATCCGAGTGGAGCGTCCGACAGTGGCGACGCGCTGTACGACCTGCTGCCGCACGATCATCGGATGTCATATGACATGCACCCCGTGCTGCGCGCGATCGTGGACGACGGGGCGCTGGATGAGTTCCAGGAGCAGCTCGCGCGCGAGATGATCTGTGCCGACGCGAGCATTGACGGCATTCCCATCGGGGTCATCGCCAATCAGCGCGGCCTCATCAAGGGACGCGACGGCGAGAAGCCCCGCTTCGGGGGCATCATCTACGCGGAAAGCGCAGAGAAGGTGGCCTACTACATCGATCGCTGCGACCGGCAGGGTACGCCGCTGTTGTTCGTGCAGGATGTCTCCGGCTTCATGGTGGGGCCCGAAGCGGAGCACGAAGGAATCATTCGAGCCGGCGCGCGGTTCGTGGAGGCGATGGCCACGGCTCGCGTGTCCAAGATCGTACTCACGGTGAATCACGCATCCGGCGCGGGATACTACGCCATGGCGGGACAGGGATTCGATCCGGATTTCATCTTCAGTTGGCCAACGGGACGCATGGGCGTGATGGAGGGGGAAGCGGCGGTGCAGGCGGTGCACGGTCCGGCGCTGGAGGCGGCGCGCGCACGGGGGGAGTCGCCGTCGGCGGAGCTGGAGGAATCGGTGCGCGAGATGCGCGGCGACTACGAACATCAGCTCGATGCGCGATTCGCCGGCGCGCGCGGCTTCATCGATGCGATCGTATATCCCGAAGAGACGCGAGCCGTGCTCGCCATGGCGCTGCGCACGGCGCTCCAGAACCCGGGACCGCACCTCGGCGCGTTCGTTCTGCCGCCGCACCTTGGAGAGCACGCGTGAGCCGCGTCGTGCGGGTCGCCAGCGGCCAGGGATTCTGGGGCGACTGGCTCGAGGCGCCGCGCCGTCAGGTAGACGGTGGCCCCATTGACTACCTCATGCTCGATTACCTGGCCGAAGTCACGATGTCCATTCTGCAGAAGCAGAAGGATCGCGACCCGGCGCTGGGATATGCGCGCGACTTCGTGGGCGCCATGGACGCGGTGCTGCCCGCGGTGCGCGAGCGCGGGGTACGCGTCGTGGCGAATGCCGGCGGGGTGAACCCCCAGGCGTGCGCTGCGGCCATCCGCCGGGTCGCACACGGCAGCGCCGCCGCGCCGCCGCTCCGCATCGGCGTCGTGACCGGCGACGATCTGCTCCCGCGGCTGGATGCGCTGCTGGCCGCCGGCCATCCGTTGGCGCACATGGAGACGGGTGAGCCGCTCGCTACGGTCCGCGACCGCGTGCTCTCGGCCAACGCGTACCTGGGAGCCGGTCCGATCGTGCAGGCGCTCTCGCAGGGTGCGGCCATCGTCATCACGGGACGGTCCACGGACACGGCGCTCACCATGGCGCCGCTCCTCTACGAGTTCGGCTGGCGGCGAGATGACTGGGACCGGCTGGCCTCGGGCATCGTGGCCGGTCATATCATTGAGTGCGGAGCGCAGTCGTCCGGTGGCAACTGCCTCTACGACTGGCGCGGCGTCCCCGATCTGGCCAACGTCGGATATCCCATCGTCGAGGGACACGAGGACGGCTCGTTCATCGTGTACAAGCACCCGCACACCGGCGGCCGCATCGACGTCCACGGGGTGACCGAGCAGCTCGTGTACGAGATGGGCGACCCGCACGAGTACATCACGCCCGATGTGATCGCCGACTTCGCGTCGATTCATCTCGAACAGGACGGGCCCGATCGGGTGCGCGTGTCTGGCGTGACGGGTCGCGCGCCCACCGACAAGCTGAAAGTGTCCATCGCGTATCGTGCGGGTTTCAAGGCGGTCGGCACGCTCGTGTATGCCTGGCCGGAAGCGCTCGACAAGGCACGGTGCGCCGACCACGTGCTGCGGACGCGGCTGGCCAGTCTCGGACTCCGCTTCGACGAGATTCTCACGGAGTTCGTCGGCGTCTCCGCCACGCATGGACCACTGGCTGGCGTGGTACACGATCCGCCCGAGGTGCAACTGCGCATCGGCGTGCGCGGCGCCGACCGGGCCGCGGTGGAGCGATTCACCCGCGAACTCGCGCCGCTCGTCCTGAACGGACCGCCCAGTGTCACCGGATTCGCGGGTGGAAGACCCAAGGTCGAGGAGGTTGTGGCCTACTGGCCCGCGCTCATCGACAAGCGCGTCGTCACCGCCGGCGTGCAGGTGGAGGACGCATGAAGGTCCGCCTCCTGGATCTCGCGCATGCGCGCTCGGGCGACAAGGGCGATACGGCAAACGTCGGCGTCATTGCGCTGCGTCCGGAATGGTATCCGCTGCTCGAGCGCGAGGTGACCACCGATCGCGTGGCACGCCACTTCACCGGCATCATTACCGGTGGCGTGGAGCGATTCGAGCTGCCCAACCTGTGCGCGCTCAATTTTCTGCTGCACGGCGCGCTCGGCGGCGGCGGCACGCTCTCGCTCAAGACTGACGCACAGGGCAAGGTGTTCTCCACGGCGCTGCTGCGCATGGAGCTCGACGTCGATGCGGACGAAGCGCGTCGGCTCGGCCTGCCTGGCGGCACGACGTGAAGCGGATTCGCATCGGGAGCTCCGGCGCTGTCGGCCGGATCACGCTCGCGCGCCCCGAGAAGAGGAACGCGCTCGACGAGCTTGCCGCCGAGGAGCTCGCCCGCGCGCTCGGGCAGCTCGACGCGGATCCGTCCGTGCGCGTGGTGCTGCTCGACGCCGATGGCGAGGACTTCTGCGCGGGCGCGGATCTCGCCGCCCTGGAAGACATGCTGGAGGCGGGGGCCGATGCGCATCGCCGGGACGCAGACGCGCTGGGGCATGTCTTCACGACCATGCGGGAAATGTCCAGACCGGTCGTCGCAGCCGTCCGTGGGCGCGCGCTGGCGGGCGGGGCAGGGCTCGCGACGGCCTGCGATATCGTCCTGGCCGCGGAGACCGCACGATTCGGATATCCCGAAGTGCGGCTGGGTTTCGTACCGGCCATGGTCATGACCATGCTGCGACGCGTCGCGGGCGAACGCCGAGCCTTCGAGCTCGTCGCCACGGGACGACAGATCGATGCCCGGGAAGCGCTCGACATTGGCCTCGTGAGCCGGGTGTTGCCGTCCGTGGAATTTCCCGAGCGAGTCGACGAAATCGTGGACCGGATCGCGCAGTCCCCGCCAGGCGCGCTGCAGTTCATCAAACGACTCTATTACGAGCTCGATGGACGCAGCTTTCGCGAGGGCATCGCCCTTGGCGCAGCGACCAACGTCGACGCGCGCGGCACGGAGGAGTTCCGCGACGGCGTGCGCCGTTTCCTCTCGCGCCATGGAGGAACGCCGTGAAGCCGCTCGATCTGCTCAAGGTGGTGCTCGTGCTGGTGGCCCTCGCGATCTGGGCATACGGCGTGCGCACGAACCAGAACGGCACCATGCTCGTGGGCGTCGCCTTTGTCGTCGTCGCCTTCCTGCTGCGCTGGATCCCGAAGCTCTTCGGCCGGCGGAAATGATCGCGGCCGCGCCGCGCGCCGCGCTCCGGCCGCTCGCGGCGTGTTGAATTGGTACTGATCCCGGCTGCACAAGCCAGGTGACGCCTCCTAAATTGACGGGATGTCCCAGGCCGCCATTCCGCAGTTGCTCGCCCCGGCCGGCTCGCTCGATGCCGCGCGAGCCGCTCTCGCCAATGGCGCGGATGCCGTGTATCTGGGCGCCGAACGATTCAACGCCCGGGATGAGGGCGCGCAGCTCACGCTCGACGAGCTGGCGGAAGCCTGCCGCCTCGCGCACGAGCGCGATGCGCGCGTGTACCTCACACTCAACACACTGCTCAAGCCCGGAGAGCTCGGAGACGCGCTCGAGTTGCTGGGGGACTGCATGGATCGCGGCGTGGATGCCGCGATTGTGCAGGACATTGGCCTCGTGCGCCTCGTGCAGCGCGTGTTCCCGGGATTCGAGCTGCACGGGTCCACGCAGATGACGGTCCATGATGATCGTGGCGCGGCCGTCCTGCGCGAACTCGGGCTGCAGCGCGTCGTCCTGGCGCGTGAAAACACGCTGGATGACATCCGCGCGATTCACGCCGCCGTGCCCGACCTCCTGCTCGAGACGTTCATTCATGGCGCGCTGTGCATCTCATACTCGGGACAGTGCCTCATGTCGGGCATGATCTCGGAGCGCAGCGCCAATCGCGGCTCGTGTGCGCAGTCGTGTCGCAAGGACTACACGCTGCGCGATGCGGCGTCCGGCGTCACACTCGATACGGGCTTCCTCATTTCGGCGCGCGATCTCGCGGCGGATGCGCATCTCGAGGCAATCGCCGCGGCCGGTGTGCACACGCTCAAGATCGAGGGTCGCAAGAAGAAGCCCGAGTACGTCGCCACGGTCACGCGCACCTACCGCGATCTCCTGGAACGAATGCGACGCGGCGAGTGCGCGCATGCGACGCCGGAGGAGACGCGGGACCTCGTGCAGATCTACAGCCGCGGATTCACCGGCGGGATGTTTGGCGGACACGCCGGCCGCGCATTCGTGACGCGTGACCATCCCGACAATCGCGGCCTGCCACTCGGCACGGTGGTGGGACATGAGCGTGGCGATCTGGTCCTCGAGCTCTCCGAGCCCGTACAGCAGAACGACGGACTGGCATTCGAGCCGCCCGCGGGACATGCCGGGGACATGATCGGCTTTGCGGCGACGGTGGTGCACGCGGGGGAAGCGCGCGGCGGGCTGTACCGCCAGGTTATCGCATCGCGCACTCGCGTATCACGCGGATGGCTCGTCCGCCGCACCTCGAACGCGGCGCTGCTCGAGCGGGCGCGCGCGAGCTACGCCGCGCTCGCCGGCCCGCCGCGGGAGCGAAAGGTCCGGCTCGATATTCGCGTGTTTGGCAGTGCGGGAGCTCCGCTCAAACTCATCTGCACGGCCGACGGCGAGCGCACGGAAGTGCGCAGCGACATCGAACTCGGTCCGGCCCGGCAGCATGCGCTGGACGAGTCGCGGTTGCGGGCACAGCTCGGCCGGCTGGGCGAGACGCCGTTCGTGTTGGGCGCTGTGGAAACGCAGGCGCTGGGCGCCGGGCTCTTTCTTCCGATCAGTGAGCTCAACGCGCTCCGCCAGCGCGCGGTGGAGCAACTGCTGGTCGCCCGGAACTGGGCGCAGGAGGCACGGCGACTCGAGCAACGCGCGCGCATTGACGAAGCCGTGTCGAGCGTGAGCGCGACTGCGGTCCACGACTCGGCAGGCCACTCCACCGCGACGTCCGCAACCGGACCATCACTTGCGGCGATCGTGTTCACGGTGGACGATGCGCGGGCGGCGGCGCGCGCCGGCGCCACGGAGGTCACTTTCGACCCCTTCCTGCGTCACCCGGTTCCGCCGCGCTCCCGGATCATGGCGCTCGCCGCGGAGCTGCGGGGTGACGGCATCGCGCTGCGCCTTCGCACGCCGACCATCGTGCGACCGGAGGAGCGCTCGTCCGTGCAGAAGTGGCTCGATCTCGACTTGCCCGTGCTGTGCGGGCACCTCGGGCTCATCGCCACGCTCGCGCACGACGGGCGCGACGTGACCGCCGACTACGCCGTCAACTGCTTCAACGAGCACACCGCCGCCGAGCTGTTTCGCCTCGGGGCGCGGCGCATCGTGCTCTCGGTGGAGCTCACCGTGGATGAGATGGCGGCGGTCGCCGCCCCCTGGCGCGGCGGGCCCTTCGACGTCGTGCTCTACGGCAGGCCGGAGGGCATGACGATCGAGCACTGCGTGCTGTCCGCCGCCTTCGACCGCGTGCCCACCACGTGCCGCGACTTGTGCGTGCAGAAGCATCCCGTTGTCGAGCTCACTGACCCGGCGGGATACACGTTCCCCGTCGCGACGGATGCGGCGTGCCGCAACCGGCTGCTGCACTCTCGTCCCATCGAGGGCTCCGAGTTTCTGCCGCGGCTCTGGCGAGCAGGTCTGCGTGACTATCGGCTGCTCTTCAATGTCCCTGGTGATCCGGTCAGTGAAATCGTCTCTCGCTACCGCGCGGCGCTCGATGCGGCCGCGATGGGCGCTTCTCCACCACGTGACTCGGTTCGGTCCCTACTGGGCAGCGCATTCACCCGGGGACACTTCGTCCGTGCGGTCTAATGCCCGCAGGTGCGACGCGATGATGGCGGGAGGGGCCATGTCCTGCCCCATTGTGCGGGCATGATATCGCGCCCGACGATGGAGCAGGCCAGCGAGGCGCTGCACCGCCTCTTCGGCTACGACACGTTCCGCGCGGGGCAGGCGGACGCCGTGGCGAGCGTGCTTGCCGGACGCGACACGCTGGTGGTGCTTCCCACCGGCGGCGGCAAGTCGCTCTGCTTCCAGGTGCCGGCGCTGCTCCTGCCGCATCTCACGGTGGTGATTTCGCCGCTCATCTCGCTCATGAAGGACCAGGTGGACGCGCTCACAGCGCGCGGGCTGCCCGCCACGTTCATCAACAGCACCCTCACCGGCGGCGAGATTTCGGATCGCCTGGCCCGTGTCGAACGCGGCGAGATCAAGCTGCTCTACGTGGCGCCCGAGCGCTTCGATTCGGGACGCGCGGCCGAGCGGTTGCGCGCTATCGGCGTGTCGCTGCTGGCGGTGGATGAAGCCCATTGCATCAGCGAGTGGGGCCATGATTTCCGTCCGAGCTACCTGCGCGTGCGCGATGTGCGCCAGCAGCTTGGCGCGCCGCCAACGGTCGCGCTTACCGCGACGGCGACGCCGGAAGTGCGGCGTGACATCGCGCGCCAGCTGGCGCTCTCCAATCCGAAGACGGTCATCACGGGCTTCGATCGCCGGAACCTGCACTATCACGTGGTGCGCACCCGGACGGAAGCGGACAAGGACGGCGCGCTCATTGCCGCGCTTCATGACCATGCCGGACTCGCGGTGGTATACGCCTCCACCCGTCGCGCGGTGGAGCGGATCACGGGAATGCTCGTGCGGCAACGCATCACCGCCGTTGCCTACCACGCGGGACTCGACGATGCGAACCGCCACGACGTGCAAAACGCGTTCATGCGCGAGGACGTCCGCGTGATCGTCGCCACGAATGCGTTCGGCATGGGCATCGACAAGCCCAACATCCGGCTCGTCGTGCACCACGCCATGCCGGGGACGCTCGAAGCCTATTACCAGGAGGCCGGCCGCGCCGGCCGCGACGGGCTGCTTTCGCACTGTGTACTGCTGCATGCCTTTCAGGACCGCTTCACGCACGAGTATTTCGTGACGAGCGCGTATCCCGAACGTGACCAGGTGGAGCGGGTGTATGCCGTCGTACAGCGCGCCGCCTCGTCCAATGGCATCGCGTCACTCACGGCCGCGGGCATCGCGGCCGCCACGCGGGGAGCCATCAAGGAGCGCGAGGCCGAGTCGGCGCTGCGCATCCTCGCGCACGGTGGCGCGGTGATGGCGGAGCCGGAATCATCGGCGCGCATCTGGGTGCGGCTGCTGGCCACGCCGGAGCGGATCAGGCGAGAGCTGGGCGACAACGAAGCCGCCGAACGCGACCTGTTACGCGCGCTCTGGCGCAGCGCCGGCACCGGCCTCCAGCAGGGAGCACTGGTGAATCCCGATGGACTGCCGCCCGGCTTTGGGGGCGCGCCAGGCGTGACGGCCATGCTGGACTGGCTGCAGTCGCGTCAGTTCGTCGCCTGGGAACGCACGGGCGGGGGACTGCGCCCTACCCAGCCTTCTAGACCGCTCTCGGAGTTCCCGATTGACTGGGACGCCCTGCGCCGCCGGCGCCAGGCCGATCTCTCCAAGCTCGACGCGGTGCAGCACTACGCCTACGCCAAGGGATGCCGCCGCGGCTTCGTCCTCCGGTATTTTGGCGATCCTGCCGCGCGTACCTCCTGTGACGGGTGCGACAACTGTCTGGGTACGCATCGTGAATTGGCCACGCCCGCGCGCAAGCTCACTCGTGCCACGCGCCATGCGCCGCGCGCCGCGGGAGAGGGTGCCGCGCCGTTATCGGGCGCCGAGCTCTCGCCCGCTGACGCCACGCTCGTGGCGTCGCTGCGCGAGCTGCGCGGCACGATCGCGCGCTCGGAGCAGCTCCCGGCGTACTGTGTCTTCAAGGACCGCACACTCACCGAGATGGCGGTGCGCCGTCCACGATCACTCGAGGCGCTCGCCGCGCTGAACGGCGTGGGACCGGCCAAACTCGAGAAGTACGGCAAACGCTTTCTCGCGCTCATCGGCGGCGCATCAGACATCGAGGCTGCGTGACCATGAATGACCTTCCGTATTTCACCGAGCAGCACCACGCGATCCGCGAGATGGTACGTGAATTCGCGCGCACCGAGGTGGCGCCAGTCGCCGCCCGCTTCGACGTCGATGCCACCTTCCCGTGGCAGAACGTCCGGAAAATGGCCGACCTGGGATTGCTCGGCGTGCCCTGGTCCGAGTCGCTCGGCGGCGCGGGGATGGACTACATCAGCTACATGATCGTGATCCACGAAATGGCCAAGGTGGACGCTTCGCATGCCATCACGATCTCCGCCCACACCACGCTCGGCACGTCGCCCATCGTCAATTTCGGCACCGACGCGCAGAAGGCGCGCTTCGTACCCCTTCTGGCGAGCGGTCGCGTCCTGGGCGGGTTTGGCCTCACGGAGGAATCGGCAGGCAGCGATGCCGGCGGCACGCGCTCCCGCGCGGAACGCAAGGGCGACCATTACGTCCTGAATGGCAGCAAGCGGTTCATCACGCACGGCGGCGTGGGCGAGATTTTCGTGGTGACCGCCGTGACTGACCCGGGTGCGGGAAGCCATGGCATCAGCTCCTTCATCCTCACCAAGCCCACCTGTGATCCTGATGGCGCCCGCGCCGCCGGTGTCGGGCACGAACCATCACTGCCGCAGATGCCGGGATTCAGCGCCGGCAAGAAAGAGGACAAGCTGGGGTGGCGTGCATCGGATACGCGTGAGCTGATCTTCTCTGACGTCCAGGTCCCGCTCGAGAATCTCCTCGGCGAGGAAGGGCAGGGCTTCGTCAACTTCATGCAGACGCTCGACTCGGGGCGCATTGGTATTGCCGCGCTGTCGCTCGGCATCGCGGAAGGCGCCTTCGAGCAGGCGCTCGCGTACGCATCGCTGCGGCGCCAGTTCGGGCAGCCGATTGCCAGCTTTCAGGGCGTGCAGTTCCAGTTGTCCGACATGGCTACGGAGATCGAGGCCGGATGGCATCTCGTCTATCATGCCGCCTGGCTGGCCCAGCAGAAAAAGCGCTATGCAAAGGAAGCCGCCATGGCCAAGCTGTTCTGCTCCGAACTGGCAATGCGGGCGACGATCAAGGCGGTACAGATCCATGGTGGCTATGGCTACACGCGCGACTACCCCGTGGAGCGGATGATGCGTGACGCCAAGGTGTGCGAGATCGGCGAAGGGACGTCGGAGATCCAGCGCATTGTCATTGCCCGGCATCTGCTCGGCACACTGTCCGACTGAGCGAGCGACGAGGGCGGCAGCGTGCCGCACACAGCAGGGTGCGTCGTCCCGCCGTGCGGCGTTGCGGAGAGCGGCAACGCGCCCGTATACTGTAGCCACATGGTGACTCGCATCGTCACCCGGGATGATGAGAATTGATTCCTTGCGCGCGGCCGGCTCGGCGACCCGGGCGGTTCGCGCGTGTACGAAAGCCCCGGAGCGGGGTGGCGGCGTCTGTGACCGTCACGATTCGCTCCGCGCGCCCAACAGTGTGAACCGGTGATCAATCGCATGACCCTTCGTATGTTCCTCGAGCCAGCGCTGCCGGTGCTCCTCGCAGTGATGAGCACCTGGTTCCTTGCCGCGCTCGAGGCGGGGGTGCCATGGACGATCGTGCGCCATGCGGCCGCGGGGCCGCGCGCGCCGGGAGCAAACCGCTCCGTCATCGGGCTCGCGCTCGGCCTGCGCGCCTGTTCACTTTCCACCGAGAGCCGTTGCCGAATGCCGGGTGCAGGGTCGCCGCCCGGCCAACGCGGCGCGACCCTGCATGAAACGAGATATCTACATCAACGCGAGTTCGCGAGAGACTCGCGTGGCCATCCTGGAGGATGACCAACTCGTCGAGCTGATGATCGACCGTCCCGACAACCGCCGCATGGTTGGGGACATCTATCTGGGAAAAGTGGACGCCGTGCTTCCCGGCATCCAGGCTGCCTTCGTCGACATCGGCACGGAGAAGAGCGCGTTTCTTCACGCGAGCGATCTGGTCTTCCCCGGCGACGAAGAGGACGACGACGACGAGGAAGAAGACGACGAAGCCGAGCAGGAGGAGGAGGAGAGCGCCGGCGGAGCCCGCAATCGCCGTCCCAAGGCGCCGCCCATCCAGGATCTGCTCAAGCGCGGCCAGGACATCCTGGTGCAGGTCTCCAAGGAACCCATTTCCACCAAGGGTCCGCGCGTCACGGCGCAGGTGTCGCTCGCCGGCCGGTTTCTCGTGTACATGCCGTCTGCATCGCGGGTGGGCGTCAGCCGCAAGATCGGCGAGCGCGCCGAGCGCCAGCGGCTGCGCGAGATGGTCCGGGCGGTGCTGCCCGCGGATTCGGGCGGGGTCATCGTGCGCACCGTGGGCGAGGACGCGACTCAGCAGACGTTCCAGCGCGAGCTGAACACGCTTACGGGCCAGTGGAAGCGCATCAAGCGCAAGACGCACTTCGTGCGCGCACCGGCGCTGCTGCACCGCGAGACGAGCCTCACGCGGGGCCTCACGCGCGACCTGTTCAGCACCAAGGTGGACTCGCTCGTCGTGGACTCGCGGCAGATCTACAACGAGATCACCGAGTATCTCAAGGGCATCGCGCCCGAGCTCATCGAGCGGGTCAGAATGTACGAGGAGCCGGTGTCGTTATTCGACAAGCTCGAGATCGAGGGCGAGATCCGCGACCTCTTCAAGCGACGCTGCGACCTGCCATCCGGCGGCTACCTCATTATCGAACAGACCGAAGCGCTGGTATCGGTGGACGTGAACTCCGGCCGCTACACGGGGAAGAAGGATCCGGAGAAGACCATTCTCAAGACCAATCTCGAAGCGGCGCACGAGGTGGCCCGGCAGCTCCGGCTGCGCGACATTGGCGGAATCATCGTGTGCGACTTCATCGACATGGAGACGCGCTCGAATCGGGAGCGCGTGCTGCAGGAGCTACGGACGTATCTGGCGCACGACCGCGCCCGAACCAAGGCGTTCGCGGTGAGCGAGCTGGGACTGGTGGAGATGACGCGCCAACGGGTCCGCGCGGGCCATTATCACAACCTGACGGACCCGTGTCCCACGTGCGGCGGCACCGGACGCGTCTTCACGCCCGAGAGCACCATGCGCCGGCTGGAGCGCTCGGTGAAGCGCGCGGCGGCGGAGGGGCGGAAGGACAACCTCATCCTCAAGGTCCACCCCGATGTCGCCATGTACGTCCTGGAGGCGGAGCGCGATTTCACGAAGAAGCTGGAGAAGGGACTCGGCTTTTCGGTCGAGCTGCGCGACGACCCCCTGCTCAAGCCGGATGAATTCAAACTGGTGGTGAAGGGTGCGGAGCGGGATGTGACGCAGCGCTACGCCGTGGCGTAGCGAGACCCTCTTGACCCGTTTCTCAGGTTCGACTAAGTTATTCAGTCTGTACCAGTTACCTTATCAAACGACTTTCCTCGCCATGTACGCAGTCATTCGCACCGGTGGACGACAGTTCCGCGTCGAACCGGGAAAAACCCTTCGGGTTCCGACCCTCGCCGGCGACGTCGGCGCACGGATCACCTTCAGCGAAGTGCTCCTCGGCTCCGATGGCACTACCGTGCACACGGGTGCTCCCCTGGTGAGCGGCGCCTCCGTGACCGCCGACATCGTGCGCCATGGCAAGGGCGAGAAGATCATCGTCTTCAAGATGAAGCGGCGGAAAAATTACGCGCGCAAACAGGGACACCGGCAGCCGTTCACTGAAGTGCGCATTCACGATATCTCCCTGGGCTGAGGCAGTCGCATCATGGCTCACAAGAAAGGCGTCGGGTCCACGCGCAATGGCCGCGACAGCAATCCGCAGTATCGTGGCGTCAAGAAGTTCGGCGGGGAACGCGTGCGCGCCGGAAACATCATCGTGCGCCAGTGCGGCACGAAGGTGCATCCGGGCCGCAACGTCGGGCTCGGCTCGGACTACACCATTTATGCCCTCATCGATGGCGTGGTGAAGTTCGAGCACAAGAGCAACACGCGGTACAAGGTGAGCGTCTATCCCGAAGTCGCGCTGGGATCCGGCTCGGCCGCGTAACGCCCCTTCCATTCGCAGCACCTGGCGCCCTCGCTCATGCGGGGGCGTTCTGCATTGCGGAAACATTCCCCGTGCAATGGCGTATGGTGTGATGACGGAGGCGGCGGACAGAAAGCGCCGCCGCTCCCGGATCTCATCCAGCACGATCACCGTTGACGCACGGAAGGTGCCGGCCATGCCACTCTGGGACAAGGTCAAACAGGAGCTGGATCGCGCGGGACAGGCGGCGCAGGGTGCCCTCGATGAAGGGAAGACGCGCCTCGATGCCCTGCGCGCGCGGCAACTCGCCAACAAGGCTGCGCAGGCACTGGGATACGCAGTCTACCGCGCGCGGCAGAAGGGCGGAGACATCGACGCCGATACCTATGCGCGCCTGAGCAGCACGCTCGCCGGCCACGAGGCGGAGGCGGCCGGTCTCGAGCAGCGTCTGGACTCTTTCACGGAAGGGCGTCGCGCGAAGCCATCGGACAGTGACACTACGGACTTCACCGCGACAGCCGACGCGCCTCCTGCGCCGGACTCGCCGGAACCGCCCCCAGCGGCCTGACGGCGTTTCCCGCGCTGCAGCGCGTCTGCATTCCGCACGGGCCGGCCACTCGCCGGCCCGTCGTGTTGACAGACTCAGCATTTCTCCGCAACGTTGGCATCAGCTGAGCTCGCCGGGTCGCACTCGTTTGCCCCAGTCAACCGATTTCCTGTCCGACTCACGCGGAGGGTCCCATGGCAGGGATGCGCTCACCCGCCCAGATCGCATTCGATCCAGCGGGAGATCCGCTCGCCGTACGCGTCTGGTGCGGTCATGCACAGGTCGGCACCTACGATCTGCGCCTCTATCAGTCCACGCGCGGCGAGCCGGTGGCCGGATGGCGCTTCCATGGCCCACTGCGCACACCCGAGCAGGATACGTTCGTCCTGCCGGAGCCCGCAGGCGGCAACCTCAAGCGCGTGGTCCGCTGCCGCTTTCGCATTGGCGTCCTCCCTCCGGACCAGACGTACACGACGTATGTCACGGTGCTGCAGGGCCCGCGCATCATTGGTGATCTTGTACAACGCGGCGAAGCGACTGATCCCACGGTGTCGGTCGTCATGCTTGCCAAGTTCGTGCTGCCGCGCGCGGTGCCAACCTCTGCCTCGTTTCCCACCGAGAGCGACGAGGACGAGCCATGAACCGATCCCTGGCGTGTCTCGTCGCCGCGCTGATCGGGTCGCCATGGTCGGCGCGGACGGCGACCGCGCAGTATGCGTTCCCCCTCGTCTCCGCCGACACCGTCCGGAAGTACTTCGCCATTCCCGAGGCACCCGCATTCTCGCTGCTCGACGCTGAGCCGAGTCGCATTCTGCGTCCGGGTTCGGCCCGCGACATCGCAATTGGCATCGTGGGCGCGCTCGACGGGTCCATCGACGTCCCCAACTCCTTCGCCGTGGAGTTTGCGCCGCTTCCGCTCATCGCGGGCGATCGGCTCACCCTCGGCGCGTACCAGGCGCACCCGGTGCGGTATCGCACGCGCCTGTCCTTCGCGACGCAGCGGGTGAAGGTGCGCGCGCGCTCCCAGATCGCGCTGGGCGTGCGCACCAGCCTCCTCGACGAAAGCGATCCGCGCACGAGCCGCGTCCTGCTCGACCGGCTGCGCGCACTGCTGGAGCGCCACGCACGCAACGATGACTCCCTGGAGGCGCGCATTGAGGCCGCCGGCATCAACCTGCTCGCCGTGGACCGCGGCTCACTCGCGCCCGCGCAGCGACGCATCGTAGACTCGCTGCGCGCACTGCACGACGCCGTGGAACACTCGCTCAACACATCGTTCGCGAACCGGATCAAGGAATGGGACGAGGACTCCGTCTGGAATCGGCGCATGCTCGACGTGGCGGTGGCGGCGCGCTGGTCCACGCGGGATTCCACGGCGCGCGGGCTGCGCAACGACGCCTGGGCCGCCTGGCTGACCTACGGCACGGGATACCGGCGCTGGCTCCAGTGGCTCGTCGGGACACGCGTGGCGCTGGAGCGTGATTCACTCACCGCGCGCCACGTCGCGAGCAGCGCCCTCGTGACGCGCCTGTACCTGGGTGCCAATCGCTACAAGCTGTTCGGGGAAGTGCAGGGTGAAGCGCGCGAAGCGCGCGCGCCAGCCTGGCTGCTCGGCACCGGGAGCGAACTGGCACTCGATCGTTCCATCTGGCTCGTCGTGTACGCCGGCTGGCGGCGTGAAGGGTCGGACGCGGGCCAACTGCTCACACGTCTCGGGCTCGCACTGGGCAATTGAGCTCGGCATCGCGCTGCGGCATGGAGGCGGGAGATGCGGGGAGTGGGACGCTGCAGCCCGCCCATTCCCCAGCACCCGGTTCCTGGCGCAACGTCGTTACGGTTTCTGATATGCCGGCGGCAGGGTCTTGTATCGATCGGTGAGCTGATCCTGCCTCGAGTGATCCTGATAGCGCTTGCCGCGCACGAATACCGCCTCCGCGTGAGATGCAAACTCGAACGGATCGCCGTCCCAGATCACCACGTTGGCCTCGCTGCCCGTGCGGAGCGAGCCCACACGATCCGCCACACCAAAGATCAGCGCCGGCGCCAGCGTCACCGCGCGCAGGGCGTCATCCCGGCTCATGCCATAGCCGACGGCGTTTCCCGCTTCGAAGCGGATGTTGCGCACGTTGAAGAGTTCTTCATCGCCCCCACCGGCGTTGCCAATGAGCGCGACCTCGACGCCTTCCTTCCGCAGCAGCGCCACGTTGTCCTGTCGTGAACCGAGTG
Organism: Gemmatimonadaceae bacterium; assembly: GCA_035553215.1. Taxonomy (GTDB): domain Bacteria; phylum Gemmatimonadota; class Gemmatimonadetes; order Gemmatimonadales; family Gemmatimonadaceae; genus JADGGM01. Next base: position 2,929 of record DATNDS010000029.1, on the reverse strand, counting down.
CCGTGAAGGCGTACGGGATGTTCATCATCGCGCCCGCCAGCACCGGGACCTTCGCCCCCGCCAGCTCGCGCGCGACCATCCACGCTTCCGCTCCTCCGGCAATGATCACCTTGAGTCCATACTCCTTGCCCAGCGCGATCGCGGCAAGAATGTCGCTGGACTTGTCCGCCGCAACGAGCAGCGGCACGCGACCCTGCACGACGGATATCATGGCCTCGAGGTCGGCACGGCCAGCGGAGAGAGTGCGCGCCTGCCCGCGATCGAACTCGGACCGGTGACTCGCGAAGTACCGCGTGTCCTCGATGAACGTGCGAAGCCGGGACATCAACTGCCCGCGGTTGCCTACGTCTGCGTCATCGTCGCTGCCGACCTGCGCCACCATCACAGCGGGTGCGCGCACGAGCATGTCCGTCGCCGTTCCGTCGACGAGATCGAGGAACGCCGCCTGTCCAGCGATCAATCCACCAGCCGGCAGCGAGACCACACTCGTCACGCCGCCCTCGCGGGCGGGCGGGATCATGACCGACCGCGGGTTGAGCCCATCCCACGAGCGTGCGGCGGCCGCAATGCCATCCGGTGTCCTCGGGTTCGTCTCGCGGGTGCCTGCACCGAAGCCCACCTCAACGAGACCGAGCTGTGTTCCGGCATTCACAAAACCCGGGGTGACCATCTTGCCGGTGGCGTCGATGCGCTCCGCGCCTGCCGGCACGGCCACGCTTGCGCCCACCGCCGCAATTTTGCCATCCCGCATGAGCACCGTGCCGCGCTCGATCACGGGCCCGCTCACCGGGTACACCGTCCCGCCGATGATCGCTACGGTCTGCGCGGGCAGAGCCGCTGCGCACGCGAACGCCGCGAGCGCTGCGGCGACCGGAATTCGTGTCGTGTTCACTGGTTGCCTCCCGTCGTATCGGCGGGCACGAAGCCCAGTTCGAAATCCGTGCGCCAGTGCTCGGCCGGGTCACTCCGGTCGTAGAGCAGCGCGCCATCGATCCACACCTTCTCGGTATGCGTGTATACGCTGAATGGATCACCGGACCAGAGTACGATGTCGGCATCCTTGCCCGGTTCCAGCGAACCGATCTGCGTGTCCAGGTCGAGCGCCCAGGCCGGATTGATCGTCATCCACTTCACCGCATCCTCCTCGCTGACCGGAATGCCCGCGTCGTGCCCCGCCGCCATCGCCTTGGCGACTTCCTGATTCAGGCGCTGGGATCCTGACGGATCGTCAGAGTGGATCATGGCGCGCACACCGGCGTGCGACAGCAGGGCGAGATTGGCGCGGACCGCGTCGAGGGCTTCCATCTTGAACCCGCCCCAATCCGCCCACACGGCCGCGCCAATACCTTCCTTCGCCAGCAGGTCGGCGATCTTGTATGCCTCCACGCCATGGTGGAACGCCTTCACCTTGAAGCCGAACTCGTGCGCAACGTCGATCATGTTGGCCATCTCGTCGGCGCGGTAGCAGTGGTTCTGCACCAGGATATTGCCGCGCAGTACTTCGGCCAGCGTCTCCAGCCCGAGATCGCGCGCGGGGGGATCCCCCTTGTGATCGGCGTTCCACTTGTCCCACTTGCGCCGATACTCCTCCGCCTTGATCCACTGCGCGCGGTAGCCCGCCACGTTTCCCATCCGCGTGGACGGTCCACCCTTGCTGCCATAGACGCGCTTGGGATTCTCTCCGCACGCCATCTTGAGCCCGTACCTGGCGCCCGGGAACTTCATGCCCTGTACGGTGCGCGCGGGCACGACCTTGAGCACGACGCTTCTGCCTCCGAACAGGTTGGCGGAGCCAGGCAGGATCTGCTCGGTCGTGACACCGCCGGCAAGGTCGCGCGGGAACTGCGGATCCTGCGGCCACACCGAATGCTCAGCCCACACGTTCGGCGTCGCCGGATTCGTCGCCTCGTTGCCGTCACTGTTCGCGGCGGTTTCCGGGGCCGGGTACACGCCGCGGTGCGAGTGCACGTCCACGATGCCTGGCGTGATGAACTTGCCGGTCGCGTCGATCACCACCGGGTGCAGCTGCGCGGCAGCGTTCGTGATTTCCGGGGCGTTGGCGCTGGCCGCGATGGCGACGATCCTGCCTCCGTTCATCAGCAGCGCGCCGCCAGGCAGCCGCGGCCCTGCGGCGGTGAAGATCGTCGCCCCGGTAATCAGCGTGGCATGCGAGGGAAACGGAGTGTACGTGCTGGGAAACGGATCGGCGTTCGGCAGCGACAGCGCTCCCGGACCGGCCTTGCCTGCCGCTACCGTATCGGCGGGCGCCGCCGTTTGCGCGGGCGCGGCCGCCCGAACTGGTGCCTGTGGGCTCCGTGCTGATGCGCAGCCGAGCAGGAGCATGGACAACACGAATGCAGCAGGGCGCATGGGAACGTTCATCCTCCTGAACAGGGGACCAGCAGAAAAGGGCAGGTGGCCTTGGCGCGGCCAATGGACCAGCGCTCGCGCTCTGATTACCGCAGTCCGTTCACCCGCCGACCGTCACCGTGCAGGCAGCAGTCGCTCCGGATTCGTTTCCAGCGCGGCGCGTTTGAAGCCGGCGGAGAGCGGCAGCGCCAGGAACTGCTCGACGTTCTTGCGCATGCTGGACACGCCGGGGCTGGGCCAGTCCGTTCCCCACAGCACCTGCCGCTCCAGCTCGGCAATGCGCGGAAAGTAATCGAGCAGGCTGCGCGGCGGGATGCCCGAGACATCGAGCCACACGTGCCGGTGCCGCCGCAGGATGAAAAAGGCCTCCTGCATGTACAGCGGCCGCCCGCCGTGGGCCATGATCAGCCGCAGATCGGGGAAATCAATGGCGACGTCATCCAACTCCATCGGATTCCCATACTTGCTGCGCGCGCCGGGAAAGACGCTCGTGCCGGTGTGCACCAGCACCGGCAGACCATGCTCCTCGCAGGTGATGTAAATGCGCGCCAGCGCGTCC
>DATNDS010000028.1:0-10082 GCA_035553215.1 Gemmatimonadaceae bacterium | reverse complement strand
AGCGCCGCTCGTCATCGACAGCGTGATGTATCTCGTCACGCCCTATCCCGACATTGCCTATGCGCTCGATCTGACGAAGCCAGGCAGCATCAAGTGGTCCTTCCACCCCAACCCGGACCCGTGGTCCATTGGCGTCGCATGCTGCGATGTGGTCAATCGCGGGTGGGCCTACGCGGATGGGAAGCTCATCTACAATCTGCTCGACGATCGGACGGTCGCGGTCGATGCCGCCACCGGCAAGCCGGTGTGGGAGACAAAGCTGGGCGATGTCAACACGGGCGAGACAATGACCATGGCGCCGCTCGTCGTGAAGGACAAGGTATTCGTGGGCAACTCGGGTGGTGAGATGGGTGTGCAGGGGTGGCTCGCGGCACTGGACCTCAAGACCGGCAAGCTCCTCTGGAAGGCCTACAGCACGGGGCCGGACAGCATGGTGAAGATCGGTCCCCGCTTCAAGCCCTTCTATGACAATCTGCGCGGCAAGGACCTGGGCGTGTCCACGTGGCCGCCGGGCGGCTGGAAGCACGGAGCCGGCGCCGTGTGGGGATACATCTCGTACGACCCCGATCTCGATCTCATCTACTACGGCACGTCGAATCCCGGGCCGTGGAATCAGGACCAGCGCCCGGGCGACAATAAGTGGACGAGCAGCATCTTCGCGCGCGATCCCGATACCGGCGATGCGATCTGGGCCTACCAGTATACGCCGCACGACCTCTGGGATTACGACGGCGTGAACGAAGCGATTCTCGCGAACCTCCCCATCGGCGGCCGCACGCGCAAGGTCCTCGTCGAATTCAACCGCAATGCGTTCGCGTACACGATCGATCGCGCGACCGGCGAAGTGCTCGTGGCGAAGCCCTTCGCCAATGAGAACTGGTCCACGGGCATTGATCTCAAGACGGGCCGGCCGAACGTCGTCGATGCCAAACGCACCATGCAGGGCGTCAACGTGAAGGACATCTGCCCGCCCGACATTGGCGGCAAGGATCAGCAGCCGGCCGCCTTCTCGCCGAAGACCGGCCTCTTCTACGTGCCGACGAACAACATGTGCATGGACTACGAGGGATACTCAGTGAGCTACATCGCCGGGACTCCGTACTGGGGCGCGAAGATGACGCGACACACCGGCCCCGGCGGCAACGATGGAGAGCTCATTGCGTGGGACGCGACCACCGGCAGGAAGGTGTGGGGCGACAAGGAGGCGCTCCTCACCTATAGCGGCGTCCTCGCAACCGCGGGGAATCTCGTTTTCTACGGCACGGCGGATGGCTGGTTCAAGGCAGTGGACGCGCAGACGGGCAAGGAACTCTGGAAGGCGAAGCTGGGCTCCGGCGTGCTGGGCTCGCCCATTGCCTATCTCGGTCCGGATGGCAAGGAGTACATCGCGGTGCTTGCCGGCGTTGGCGGTGCGGCCAACGTCATCAACACGGCGAAGGGTTTTCCTCCGCCAGGCGGGATGCTCTATGTCTTCTCCCTCTAGGCGTCACGGCATGCGTGCGCTCGCGCAACTCGCGCGGGGAATTCTCGGCCGGGAGTACATGCTCGGCCTTCCCGCCGCCTGTCTTGCCGCTGCGTTGCTGGTACCGCGAACGGGCGCCGGGCGCGGCGTGGCGCCGACGGCGGCAGCCGACACCGCGCGTGTCACGATGCCCGCGGCGTCGCACGACGTGTTGCGCGTCTGCGCCGACCCGAACAACCTACCGTTCTCGAGTCGCGCGGGCGAAGGATTCGAGAATCACCTGGCTGCGCTGCTCGCGCAGGCGATGGGCGCCCGCGTGCAGTACACCTGGTGGCCCCAGCGACGCGGCTTCCTGCGCCACACGCTGGACGCGAAGCGCTGCGACGTCATCATGGGCATTCCGCCCGGGTATCCCGGCGTGCTCACCACGCGCCCGTATTATCGCTCCACCTACGTCTTCGTCACACGCGCCGATCGGCACTACGCGCTGCATTCGCTGAATGATGCCGTCTTGCACCATGTCCGGATCGGACTGCAGTTCACGGGCGGCCGCGCCAATCCACCCGCGGAGCATGCGCTGGCGCGACGGCACATCGTGCGCAACATCGTCGCGTACAGCATCTACGGCGATTATGCACATCCGAATCCGCCGGCGCGTCTCATCGATGCCGTCGCGCGCGGCGATGTGGATGTCGCGATCGCCTGGGGGCCGCTGGCGGGCTACTTCGCCCGGCGCGAGCCCGTGCCGCTGCGCCTCACTCGCGTTTCGCCGGCCGTGGACGGACCGGGCATCTCCTTTGTCTTCGACATTGCGCTGGGCGTGGCGCAGGGCGACACCGCGCGGCGCAATGCTCTGCAACGCGCGCTTGATGCGCAACGCGAGCAGATCGCGCGGCTGCTGCGGGAGTACGGCGTGCCGCTCCTGCCGGACAGCGACCCGTTGGCGCCCGTTCAGGCGCGCACCACCACAACCGCGGCCGGGGAGCAATGATCGTGGAGCGTGACGCCATGAAACTGATTCGATATCGAATCACCATTCGCCTGCGCGTCCGGAACGTCGTGCGATGGGGGCTCGTGGCGGCGCTGGCCGCGCTCAGCTGCGGCAGACCGCACAACGGAATGCACGGCGCGGCCACCAGCGCGAGTACCGGCGCGCTGCCCGACCTCGGCATGCTCACGCGCATGCCCATGGGACCACTTCCCGGCATGGAAACCGACAGCGCGCGACTCACGATTGTGAATCCGTACGCGGGGGATGCGACCGCCATCAAGGAAGGCGAGAATCTCTTCGTGCGGATGAACTGTGCGTACTGTCACGGCTTCACGGGACAGGGAGGCATGGGCCCCAATCTCACCGACAACTTCTGGCGCTACGGTGGCGATGACGCGAGCGTGTTCCAGACGATCTACGCCGGCCGCGCCAAGGGCATGCCCGCATGGGGTCGCATGCTTTCTGAGGATCAGATCTGGAAGCTCGTCGCCTATGTCCGGACACTTAATCCGGGAACCGGACAGGAGATCACCTCCCGCGAGCCGAACAAGAGCATCAATGAGGATGTGCCGTGATCGCGATGCAGTCGGGATCGCCCTCCATGTTCGGCACGGCCGGACCTGCTGCCCACGAGATCGCGGTGCTCGGCTGGGTGCTCACCATCATCTCGCTCGCCGTGCTGCTCGTCGTCAGCCTCATTCTCCTCGCGGCGCTGTTCCGCCAGCGCGCCGCGCGCGCGGAGCAACCCGATGGCGTGGTGATTCGCCCGAACGGATCCATCACGCTCATTGTATGGGGTGGCATCGTGATTCCGGCGATCATTCTCGTCTGCGCACTGCTCTTTATCCTCTTCGTCCAATCGGCTGTCGCCACGCCACCGACCCCGCCCGTCGCCACCATCAGAATCGTCGGCCACCGATGGTGGTGGCAGGTGATCTACACCGCCAACGCACCGGACCAGCAGGTCGTTACCGCGAATGAGATTCATGTTCCGGTCGGGCAGCCCGTGCGACTCGAGCTGGCCTCGGCTGATGTCATTCACAGCTTCTGGGTTCCGAAGCTGGCCGGCAAGACCGACGTCATTCCCGGGCAGCAGAACACCATGTGGATGCAAGCGGACAAACCGGGCGTCTACTGGGGCGAGTGCGCCGAGTACTGCGGACTGCAGCACACACACATGAACCTGCTCGTCGTGGCGCAGTCGCCGGCAGACTTCCGCCACTGGCTGGACCAGCAACGCCAGCCTGCGGCACCGCCGACCGATCCCGTCACGGCCACCGGCGAGCGGGTATTCGCGCGGTCGGCGTGCGCGGCCTGTCACACAGTGGGTGGAACGACGGCCATGGGACAGATCGGGCCGGATCTGACACACGTCGCCAGCCGTCGCACGCTCGCGGCCGGCACGTTGCCGAACACGCCGGGCAATCTCGCCGGATGGATTGCCAACGCCCAAGGCATCAAGCCCGGAAACGACATGCCAACCATGACGCTGCCGCCCGGCGATCTGCAGGTGCTCGTGGCCTGGCTCGAGACATTGCAGTAGCCGTGGGGATGACAGGAGGAAACGTGGCGATCACAACGGCGCCGACGGCACCCGTCGAGAAACTCGAAAGGTTGTGGGAGACCGCGCCCGGCCTGTATGGCGTACTGGCGACGGTGGATCACAAGACGATCGGCAAGCGCTACATCGTGACCGCGCTCGTGTTCTTCCTGCTCGGCGGGATCGAGGCGGCGTTCATGCGCACGCAGCTCATCCACTCGAACGTCCACCTGCTCGGCGCCGAGGAGTACGATCAGATCTTCACGATGCACGGCGTGACGATGCTCTTCCTGTTCGCGTCGCCCATCCTGTCCGGATTCAGCAACTATCTCTGGCCGCTCATGATCGGCGCGCGCGACATGGCCTTCCCGCGCGTCAATGCGCTGAGCTACTGGACCTTCCTGCTCTCGGGCGTCTTCCTCTACACCAGCTTTCTCATTGGCCAGGCGCCGGACGGCGGCTGGTTCGCATACGTGCCGATGACCGGTCGCACCTATTCGCCCGGCCTCAATCTCGATTTCTATGCGCTCGGGCTGATCTTCATCACGATCTCCACGACCGTGGGCGCAGTCAACTTCGTGGTCACGTTCTTCAAGATGCGCGCGCCGGGCATGTCACTGAACCGCGTCCCGATCATCATGTGGGGTACGCTGAGCGCCTCGGTCGCGATCGTCTTCGCCCTGCCCGCACTCTCCGTCGCGTGCGTGATGCTCTACTTCGACCGGCGCTTCGGCATGCACTTCTTCGACGCCGCCGAAGGCGGACATCCCCTGCTGTGGCAGCATCTGTTCTGGATGTTCGGGCACCCCTGGGTCTACATCATCGTCCTGCCGGCCATCGGCCTGGCGTCGGACATGATTCCGACGTTCGCCCGCCGCCCGCTCGCGGGTTACACCTTTGTCGCGCTGTCCACCATCACGACCGCGATTCTCGGCTTCGGCGTGTGGGTCCACCACATGTTCGCCACCGGCCTCCCGATGCTGGCCACAACGTTCTTCAGCGCCGCCAGCATGATGATTGCAATTCCGAGTGGTGTCTCGATCTTCGCGTGGATTGCCACCATCTGGCACGGCAAGCCGGTTTTCCGGACGCCGTTTCTGTTCCTGATCGGTTTCATCGTGCTCTTCGTGATTGGCGGAGTCAGCGGCGTGATGACCGCGGCGGTGCCGTTCGACAGGCAGTTGACCGACAACTACTTCATCGTCGCGCATCTCCACTACGTGCTCATCGGCATCAACGTCTTTCCGGTGTTCGCCGCGCTCTATTACTGGCTGCCCAAGATGACGGGCCGCATGCTCAGCGAACGGTATGGCCGCTGGGTGTTCTGGCTCATGTTCATTGGCGCGAACCTCGCATTCTTCCCCATGCACATCTCCGGCATGCTGGGCATGCCGCGCCGCGTCTACACGTACCAACCCGGGCTGGGCTGGGATACGATCAACCTGATCACCAGCATCGGCGCCTATGTGTTCGCGCTGGGTGTGCTGCTCTTTCTTGTGGACTTCTTCCGCAGCCTCGCCGTGGGTCCCGAAGCGGGCGACAATCCCTGGGATGCCCCCACGCTGGAGTGGTCGGTGTCCTCACCGCCACCACCCTATAACTTCGCGGTCATTCCCACGGTGCGAAGCCGCCATCCGCTCTGGGAAGGGCGTCTCGGCGAGGAATACCATACCATCGTTGGCACCGGTCCGATCCTCGACCGCGGACGGGAAACCTTCGGGACGTCTGCGCTGGATTCGGACGCCTACGAGATCCTGCAGATGCCCGAGGATTCGCTCTGGCCGCTGATTCTGGCGGCCATGATGACGGTCATGTTCTACGGGTTGCTCTTCGGCGTGTGGTGGCTGGCGGTGCTAGGCCTGGTACTGATGATCTTCTCGCTCGCGGGGTGGTGCTGGCCCAGGTCGCTCCACGCGGACGAGATGGAGCTGTTGTCCGGGGAGGAATGACCATGGCCATCGTAGCTCGTCCATACGATCTCCCGATCAGTCCGCAGGACCGGCGCGCGCCCGGACGGCTGGGGATGATGCTGCTGATCGCGACGGAGGCCTCGTTCTTCGTCTATCTCCTGTTCAGCTATTTCTATCTTGCCTCCATGGCGCGCGGGTCCTGGCCACCCGATGGCAATCCCGCGCTGCGACTCTCGCTGCCCAATACGATCATTCTCATCGTGAGCAGCGGCACCATGTGGTGGGCAGAAGCGGGCATCAAGAAGGGACAGCAGATGCGCCTCCGGATCGGGCTGCTGGTGACGCTCGTGCTGGGCATGCTGTTTCTGGCCCTCCAGGGGCTGGAATATTCAAATCAGAAGTTCACGCCCGCTACGCACGCATACGGCTCGTTGTTCTTCACGATCACGGGCTTTCACGGCGCGCACGTGGCCGCGGGACTGCTGATGAACATCTTCGTGCAGGCGCGCGCGTGGGCCGGACACTTCACCGCGACGCGCCATCTGGCGCTCTCGAACGTCGCGCTGTACTGGCATTTCGTGGACGTCGTCTGGATCGTCGTCTTCCTGAGTCTGTACATCTCACCGCGCCTCGGATGAGGAAGCACGCGCGATGACCTGGCACGAGGAACCGTCCGCACTCCGCCCCGACGGCCCGGCGCTGGGCATGGCCGGCGCACCGCATGCGGCGCCGCATCGGGATCGGGTGAGCACGCGCGCACTCTGGTTCGGGCTGTTTGGCGGCCCGTTCTTCTGGAGTTTGCAGGAGCTGATCAACTACGCCATCACCGCGCATTTCTGTTTTCCGCAGGCCTTGCCGCTCTTCGCGCCGACCTTTGGCGGCACCTGGTTGGTCGCCCTCGTCGTGGACATCACCGCGCTCGGCGGCGCGGTCGTGGCAGGCCTGGTCTCGTGGCGAAGCTGGCGGTTGACGAAGGGAGAAGTGGAGGGTGGACACGGCGCGGTGCTCGATGCGGCAGAGGGACGCACGCGCTTCATGGCGTATGCGGGCATGCTGTCGAGCGGACTGTTCGCCCTGGCGATCATGCTGAGCGGCTTCGCGCTGTTCATCGTTCCGGCGTGTCTCTATGGCGCCTAGTCCCGCGGGGATCTGGCGCGCGTGGAGCGTCGAACCCGCCGTGGTGACGGGCATCGGCGTCCTGGCGGCGTGGTATGCCCTGGGCGTGCGCCGTCTCTGGCGTTCGGCTGGCCATGGACGGGTCATCCATCGCCGCCAGATTTCATGCTTCGCGGCCGCGCTCGCCGTGCTGGTGCTTGCCCTCGCATCGCCGCTCGACGCCATGAGCGATGCACTCTTTTCGGCGCACATGGTGCAGCATCTGCTGCTCATGCTCGTCGTGGCGCCGTTGCTGGTCTTTGGCGAACCGGTGCTTCCCCTGCTATGGGCGCTGCCCGCCGCGGCACGGCGCCGGCTGGCACGGCGCTGGCATGCTGCGCAGCCCCTGCGCGCGGTGGGACGCCCCGTGGGGACGCCGCTCGCCGCGTGGCTGCTGACAATGCTTGCACTCTTCTTCTGGCACCTCCCGGTGCCCTACGGATGGGCGCTCAACGACACACGGATCCATGCGCTGGAGCACATCACCTTTCTTGGCACAGGCGTGCTGTTCTGGTGGATGGTATTTCAGCCTGCTGGACGGCGCCGGCTGGGATATGGGGCTGGCGTCGTGTACGTCGCTACCGCCGGCATGCTGATGGGAGCGCTCGGCGCCATCCTCACGTTCGCGCCATCGCCCTGGTACACGGCGCACCTCGCGACGACAGCGGCGTGGCACCTCACGCCGTTGCAGGACCAGCAGCTCGCGGGCGTCATCATGTGGGTGCCGGCGAGTCTCGCGTATCTGATCGCGGCCGGCTGGCTGTTCGTGAGCTGGCTTGGCGGAGAGGATCCGGACGCTGCCGATTACGCCGGCCGCCGCTGGATGCGGATCTGAACGGGAGAACGCCATGACACGAGAGCGGATGATGGCTGGAGCGCGGGCATCAGGAGTTCTTCTCGCCGCGATATCGGTTGCGATCGTAATGCTCGAAGCCTGCGCGGGCACCGGCGGCGGCGAGCCGTATCGCCTGGTGGCGCAGGGAAATGCCGACAGCGGCAAGGTGGCGATCAACCGGTTCGGCTGCGGATCCTGTCACATGATCCCCGGGATTCGCAATGCGCAGGGCGTCGTGGGTCCACCGCTTACGGCGTTCGGCCGGCGCGTATACATCGCCGGCGAAGTGCCCAACACCAGCGAGAACCTGGTGCAATGGCTCGAAGTGCCGCAGTCCATCGAACCGGGCACCGCCATGCCCAACCTCGGCGTCACCGAAGGAGAAGCACGGGACATCGCGGCCTATCTCTACACGCTGCGCTAGGAGCAGGCCGTGCGCGACGATCCCGGACTGGGCGGACGCAGGACGATGGCGGGGATGCCGCCGGCATGGAGCGTCGTGGCGGCACTGCTGGCCCTCGCCGCCTGCGGACAGCCGCGCTCGCAGCCCGGCAGCAGCGACTCGAGTACGGTGAGCACGGCAGCCGCCGACAGTGCGCAACGTCGCGCGATGGCAGACACCACCATGTGGCCCTCCTATGGCCGCGACTTCACGAATCAGCGCTGGTCGCCGCTCAGTCAGATCAACACCACGAACGTCGCGCAGTTGAAACCGGTCTGGATCAATCATTCGGGCATTCCGCACGCATCCGAAACAAATCCGGTCGTTGTCGATGGCGTCATGTACTTCACCACCGCGCTCAATCACGTCATCGCCGTCGATGCGCGCACCGGCGTCGTGAAGTGGGAGTATGCGCATCAATATCGGACCACAGCGGACTGCTGCGCGGCCATCAACAAGGGTGTCGCGGTGTACGGCGGGAAGGTGTACATGGGCACCCTGGACGCGCGCCTGGTGGCGCTCGACGCCCGAAGCGGACGACTGATCTGGGACGTCCAGGTCGGCGACAACAATGCCGGCTACCATCTCACCGGCGCGCCCATCGCGGTGGACGGAAAGATCATCACCGGCGTCAGCGGCGGCGAGCAGGGATGCCGGTGCTACGTGGATGCCTACGATGCGAACACGGGGGCACGCATCTGGCGCTGGTACACGATTCCCAGCCCGGCACAGGGCGGCTGGTGGGGCACGTGGCGCACGCACGACGAGTGGGGGATGTCGTTCAATCGTGACATCGCCGCCGAGAAGCGGGACAGCGCGGCATATCCCGACGCGTGGAAGCATGGCGGTGGACCCATGTGGCATCACCCGGCATACGATCCCGAAACGGGATTGCTGTTCATGAACATCGGAAATCCGGCGCCCGATGAGAACGGGAGCATACGCCCGGGGGACAATCTCTACACATGCTCCATCGTCGCCGTGGACGCGAAGACGGGGAAACTGCGGTGGTACTACCAGGAAGTGTCGCACGATGTCTGGGATTACGATGCGACCACGCCGCCCGTACTGGTTGACGTGCCGGATTCCTCCGGGCACATGGTGAAGGCCGTGGCGGAAGCCGGAAAGGATGGCTTCGTGTACGTACTCGATCGCGCCACGGGCAAGCCGATGCGCAAGTCGCAGCCCTATGTTCCCTTCCTGAATTACATGCACCTCCCCACGAAGGACGGCGTGCTCGTGCAACCCGGTACGCTCGGCGGCTCCGACTGGTCGCCCACGGCGTACAGTCCGCAGACGGGCTTTCTCTACGTGGACGGCAACTTCATCCCGATGAAGTACCGGGTGAACCAGGAACCGCTGCGTCCGCCGGCGCAGTGGTGGGGTGGCGGCGTGGTCACGCAGCCTCAGGGGCTCTACGGCCTGTATTCCGCCATTGATCTCGCCACCGGACGCATCGCGTGGCAGGACAGTACACCCGCTCCGCTCATCAGCGGCTCGCTCGCCACCGCGGGCGGACTCGTGTTCACGGGCACGGCCGACAAGCACTTCGTGGCGTTCGATGCGAAGACGGGGAAGAAGCTCTGGAGTTACGAGGCGTCCGGTGGGGTCAACGCACCGCCCATCACCTACTCGATCCGCGGCACGCAATACATCGCGGTGGCCGCGACCGGCATCCAGACGCTGAACAGTCCCCGCAGCGATGAGCTGCTGGTCTTCGCGCTCCCCGGGCAGGCGGCCGATTCGA
>DATNDS010000027.1:0-5773 GCA_035553215.1 Gemmatimonadaceae bacterium | reverse complement strand
TCGACGGTGGTCCGGATCGCGCCTCTGATCGGCCGTGCCTGCTCTCTCGAGTTGACAGTCTTGCTCGCTGGAGATGAGCGCGGTGGCGGCATCGCTCATCCCTGGAATCTCTCGTGATGGGGATGAGGGGAGGGACGAGGGGTCAGGTCTTGCGTGATGCAGATACGAGCGCGCTTTGCATCGCACAAGACCTGACGCCAAGGCCCTAAGCTCAGCTGCGATATACGGCAGCCCGCCGTGCCGCCCGAGATGCGCGTGATTGAATTCCGCCTCCCGGACCTGTACTTTACGACACAAAGGACTTGGCCATCATCGGATGGCAGAGTCTGTGGACATGCACGGCTCCGGATGGCAGCTGATCATGCGGAAGTGGCTGCGACGCACTCGCGGGGCAATCGGAATGGGCTGCATCTGGGCGGCAGCATGGGCCGCAGTCGGCTTCGTGCCGCGCTGGCTGCTTGGCATCACTTCCGACCTCCCGTTTCCCTTCCTCTTCGGGGCACTCGGCTTCATTGCCGGGATCACAGTCTCCGGGCTTCTCGTGCTGACCGAAGGCCGTCGGCGGTTCGATCAGATGTCGCTGCCGCGCTTTGCGGCGTGGGGGGCCACGGGCGGCCTGCTGCTCTCAGCCCTCTTCGTCAGAGGTACGTCACTCTCCGGGAGTCAAGTGCTGGACATCTCCGCTACGCTCACGCTTGCCTCCGCCGTGTGCGCCGCCGGTTCGCTCGCGGTGGCCAGGCGAGCGCTGCCCGGAGCAGCGGCTGGCTCCCGGTAATTCATTCCGATCTCAGTGCTGCGGTGGGGTCGACCCTCGTGGCGCGCCGCGCCGGTATCCACGCAGCCGCGGCCGCGATGCCAATTGCCACAACACCGCCGCCGGCAAACGCGGCCACGTCCATGGGTCCAATCCCATACAGCAGTGCCCGGATCACCTGGGCAGCCACAGCCGCGCTGGCGATGCCGATGAGCAACCCCGCACAGGAATACACGGCAATCCTGCCTGCCACGGTCGAAACGACCTGGAAGGAGCGCGCGCCGAGGGCCATGCGAATGCCAATCTCCGCGGTGCGCTGCGCCGTCACGTGTGACGTGACACCGTATACCCCGATGGATGCCAGCACCAGCGCCAGCGCGGCGAACGCCGCCACCACGAGGGTTCGAATGCGCGGCGCGATCTTCCTCAGCATGCGCACGGCAAACGTCACGTCCTGCACGGCATGCCCGATCCCCGCGACGCCGCGCGCGTCGCGCGCTGCTTCCTTGTGCTGGTCCACGCGGCCAAATGCCCGCAGCGCCCGGGTCCGGACTTCACTCGGCGACGCGCCCTGCCGCACGTATTCCGCTGTCTGCCGCTCGATGTGATCACGAAACTCGTCGTCGAGATCGGCCTCCACCGACTGTCGCCGGAACAGCGATCGCAGTCGGAGCGGCACGATGTAGAACCAGCGCTCGATGCGCATCGTCAGGCCTCCCGGAGGCGGATGACCATGGAGATCGCCGCCGAAAGCCGATCCCATGCCTCGCGCTCCTGTGCCAGCCGTCGCCGGCCGAGCCTGGTGAGCGAGTAATACTTGGCTCGCCGATTGTTCTCCGACTGGCGCCATTCCGCCCTGATGAGACCCTCCTGCTCCAGCTTGTGGAGTGCAGGATACAGCGATCCGTCCGTGACCTGGAGGACTTCGTTCGAGACCTGCTTCAGGCGTTGGCTGATGGCGAAGCCATTCATCGGCTGCAGTGCCACCATCTTGAGCACGAGCAGGTTGAGCGTCCCCTGCACGAGGTCCGTTGGCCGGCTCATCGCGTCTCCACTTGGTTACCAAGGGAGAGTCTACGGCGGCTCCTCAAGGTAAGCAAGGGGGCTGATCGGCGCCGCGGATTCCGTGGTCGCGGTGTGCCGGAGGAATCAGCGCGCTCCATGGGACAGGTTGGGCATGGTATCTGGTGGCCACGGTCCGGAATCCGGACATTGGAGATGGCCTTGCCGGGCGCATGATGGCGTCCCGTTCACTCGTGGACGCGAGCCTCCTCCGCGGTCGAGACACCCGGCCTGTAAGGATTGCTGCGTTCCGGCTACCAACCATCCAGATGACCCCGAGACCGACCACGACACGTGCCCACTGACCGCGAGCTGCAATTCCTGACGCTGGTGCGCCAGAACGACGCACGCCTGCACCGGATCTGTCGCGTGTACGCCGGTGGCAACGACGAGCAACGCGACCTGTTGCAGGAGATCCTGCTCCAGCTCTGGCGATCGCTGCCGTCATTCGCCGGCGCATCATCGCCGGACACGTGGCTGTATCGGGTGGCGCTCAACACGGCGCTCACGCACGCGCGGCGGGATCCGGCGCGGCGTGAGACGGCGCTCGAGGACGAAATCGCCGTGGACGACGCGCCGGCCGACGTGACTGACGCGGGTCTCGACGTTCGCGCGCGACAGGAGCAGCTGCACGCGGCGATCGCCCGACTTGATCCGGTGAACAAGATGCTGATGGCGATGTACCTGGACGAGCGGAGCTACCGTGAGATCGCGGACGTGATCGGCATCACCGAGAACCACGTGGGCGTGAAGCTGCACCGCATCAAGCAGGCACTCGCCCGGCAGCTCACCAGGGAGACCGTATGACGTACGAGACAAGCCGGCGCGCGTCCGCGAAGGCGGATCCGCTCACGACGCTGAGCGACGACGAGATCCTCGCGCTCATCCAGACGGAATCTCACCAGCTCGACCGGCGCATCCGGTGGCGCGACTGGCGGGAGATGCTCGCGAGCGTGATCGTGGGCGTGGTGATCGCGCCCGTGGCGATGCGTGGGCCGCCGCTCGCGCGAGCCGGCGCGGCGGTGATTCTGGCCGGGCTCGTCGTGGTGGCGGGCCGGCTGTGGCTGGCGCGGCGAGCGGGCGGCCGCGGCGCGGCCGACACCAGTCTGAGCGTCGCCGAAGCGCTGCGCGCCGAGCTCCGGCGCGTGAGCATGCAAATCGCGCTGCTCGAGAGCGTCGCGTGGTGGTACGTGCTGCCGCTCATGGGAGGATCGGTGCTGATGGTGGCCGGCCTCCGCGGTTCGTCCGCTCCGTTCACGACTGGCTACGCGCTCGTCGCGGCCGTCATCGCGTGGGGCATCATCGTGCTGAACCGGCGCGCGGTGCACCGCAGTCTCGCGCCCCGGCGCGACGAGCTCACCGGGCTTCTGACCACACTCGAATCCTAGTCCCGCCTTTCGTGTCTTCGACCCCAACCGAGAATCGGATCATGCGCGTTCTTCGACTGACAGCCCTCGCGATCCTCGTCACCCTGACAACGCGCAGCGCCGCCGCGCAATCACAGACGGCGACGGCGACCGCGACGGCGCACGTCCTTCCGTCCGACAGCGCGATCCTGTCGATCATCCGGCAACGCGTGGAGGAGAAGCGGAGCGCCGGCATCGTGGTCGGCGTCATCGACGCCGACGATCAGTCGCGCGTCGTCGCGTACGGCGACCCGGGACCCGGGCAGCCGCCGCTCGACGGGAACAGCGTGTTCGAGATCGGGTCGATCTCGAAGGTGTTCACGTCCACCGTGCTGGCGGAGATGGTGCAGGATGGCAAGGTCCGGCTCGACGATTCCGCCCAACGCTATCTGCCGTCGAGCGTGCACCTGCCGGCGCGTGACGGGAAGATGATCACGCTCGCCAACCTCTCGGAGCAGAACTCCGGGCTCCCGCGGATGCCGACGAACTTCCATCCCGCGGACAGCACCAATCCGTACGCCGACTACACCGTTCAGCAGATGTACGACTTCCTGTCGAGCTATCACCTGCCGCGCGATCCAGGCGCGCAGTTCGAGTACTCGAACCTCGGCGTGGGTCTGCTCGGCCACGTGCTGTCACTCGCCGCCGGCAAGCCCTACGCGGCGCTCGAGCGCGAGCGCGTCTGGACGCCGCTCGACATGACCCACACGGCCATCACGTTCACGCCGTGGATGAGGTCCCATCTCGCGCTCGGCCACGATGAACAGGGCCGCGTGGTCTCCAACTGGGACATCCCCACGCTGGCCGGCGCCGGCGGCATTCGGTCGACGACCAACGACATGATCCGATTCCTCGATGCCAACCTGCACCCCGAGCGCGGGAAGCTCGAGCGCGCGATGGCATTCGCGCATGAGGAACGCGCGGCCGCCGGCAACATGAGGATCGGCCTCAACTGGTTCACGCTGTACGCCGGCAGCGACACCATCGTGTGGCACAACGGCGGCACTGGAGGCTATCGCACGTTCATCGGATTCGAGCCGTCGCGAAAGATTGGCGTGGTGGTGATGACGAACAGCGGTGGGGCGGGCGCGGACGACATCGGGTTCCATCTCCTCGATTCTGCGCTCCCCCTCACGCCCGCGACCAGGCCGCACACCGCGATCCCGGTGTCGACGGACGTGCTGGCGCGCTACGTCGGCACGTACGAGCTGGCGCCGAAATTCTCCCTCGAGGTGACGCTCAAGGATGGTGCGTTGTGGGTGCACCCCACCGACCAGGCGACGTCCCGCCTGTGGCCGGAGTCGCAGCACGACTTCTTCCTGAAGGAGATCGATGCGCAGCTCACGTTCGTGCAGGACTCGGCGGGCGCGGTGACGTCGGTAATTCTGCACCAGGGCGGACGGGACATGCCGGGGAAGAAGGTGCGGTAGCCGGGCCGGCTCGGCGGCCGCCGGATCGTGGCGTTCAGTGAGGCCGCCGCGAGTATTACGCGCCGCGACTTCTGAGCTCGCTCTACCTCCGCACCTTCGGTCAGATCGCCGACGATCCGCTCACGCGCAGCTACGTGCTGTCGCTGGGCCAGTCATTCAACTCGATCTGCCCGAGCGTTCCCAACATGGTCGACATCGCGCACGAGGATGCGGAGACGTTCGTGATATTTCAGCAGGAGGACGTGCCCGATGACTTCCAGATCGATCCGAACGACTGCATGACGCCGCAGATCGAGCGCACCTGTACGACAACATCGCCCGCCTGGCGGAACTGCGGTGCCTGGTGGACGCCGCCATCATGGCGGCGCTGCCGGACGCATCGGTGCGTGCGCTCGGAGCTGCATTCGACGATCGCGGCCTGAAGGACGCGGGCGATCGGTATCCGTCGTTCGCGATGGAGAAGAAGGCCAGTTATCACTGACTGGGTCAGCGATGGCTGTCGCCCTTAACGGCGCGGTTCCTCATACAGGCCGAACTCGTTGCCGACGGGATCCGCAAAAGCGGCGAAGGTGCCCATGCTGGGACCAATCTCCGTGCGCGGCGTCAGCACCCTGCCGCCTGCGGCTTCGATCATACTGAGCGACGCCGTAATATTGTCGACCATGATGTAGACGCGAGTACGCTCATCCGGCGTGTGGTCTTCGTCCTTGACCCACGTCCCGCTCACACTGCCGGCGTCATCGAATGCCAGGTTCCCATCCCCGCGTTCACGCACCCTCCAGCCGAAGATGTCCGAGTAGAAGCGCGCCGAATCCTCGGCGCGGTTGGCCGGGATCTCGAGGTAACAGATCTTGCCGTGGGGCATCAGAGAATCCTCCGGTACCGGTATAGCCGCCTGACGCTGGCGTTCAGCTGCGAACGCGCGCGTTCGCAGCATGAATGAGGCTGGAACGATGCGCGCGTTCGTCAGCTGCACCGACTCGTTCGGCGGCGGAGCGCTGCCCGTGAGTCGAGCGCACGGTTGCTACTGTGTCAGAGCTCCATCAGGTCTCTCCCGACGATGACCGGGCCACCGAAATGCTTGCGGGCTGCGTCGCTCCACATCGCCTCCGTGACCGCCG
>DATNDS010000026.1:0-9506 GCA_035553215.1 Gemmatimonadaceae bacterium | reverse complement strand
CGCGCACGGGAGTCGTGCCCAACTACGGCGCCAACGACGGCGCGTTCGTCCATCCAATCACGCTCGCCGAGTTCCGCGACTATCGCGCGACCGTCACCGCCGCATGCGCATCGTTCGGCGTGCCGCTCCCGGCGAACGTTGAACCGGACCGCGAAGTGCTCGCGTGGCTCGGGCTGGCGGGCGTGCCGCGCGGCGAGCCCATACGCGATGGCGTGCACAGCGGCGTGTCGGGGTGGGCCATTGCGCGCCGCGGCGGCACGGTCGCGTTCCTGCGTGCGGGGAAGTACACATCGCGTCCCGGGCATCTCGATGCGCTCCACACCGACGTGCGCATCCGCGGGCGCGAAGTGATCGTTGATGCCGGTACCTACTCCTACAACGCGCCGCCTCCGTGGCGGAACGGCCTGGCCGGCGCACGAGTGCACAATGGTCCGCTGCTGGACGATCGCGAGCCCGGTGTGCGCGGCCCTCGCTTTCTCTGGTACAGTTGGCCACAGGCCGCGCTACTGGACGCGGTGCGTGACGGCGACGACTTCGTGCTGCGCGCCGAGGTGCCGGGGCGCGTGCGCCGTACGGTGCGCGTGCGACTCATGGGCGTCGACGTGGAAGACGAAGTGCTCGCCCGCGATGCCTCCCGCATCGTGGCGCGCTGGCTCGTGTTTCCCGGCGTGAGCGCTGACGTCGTGCACGTCGACGGCGACCGCCGCGTGCTCGCTGCGGACGACGAAGACACCGATGGCTGGTTTTCGCCCACGTACAATGAGAGAATTCCTTCCTGCTGCGTGGAAGTGGAGCGCAGCGCCGCAGCCGGCGTGCGCGTGGCGTACGAAATGTCCCTCCCACCCGGCTCACCTTCACCGCTCACGAATGAAGCAGTTACTCCAGCATCTCGATAGCGGCGACACCACGGTGGCGGACGTGCCGGTTCCCGCGGCGGGAAACGGCATGATGGTCGTCGAGGCGCGCGCCTCGCTCGTGAGCGCGGGCACCGAACGAATGCTGGTGGAGTTCGGCCGCTCGGGACTGCTGGACAAGGCGCGCAGCCAGCCGGACAAGGTGAAGCAGGTGCTCGACAAGGTGCGCACCGATGGGCTGCGCCCCACCATCGACGCCGTCCGCGCCAAACTGGACCAGCCGATTCCGCTGGGATATTGCAACGCGGGAGTCGTGGTGGAGACGGGAAGCGGCGCGGGATCCTTCACGCGGGGCGACCGCGTGGTGACCAACGGCGCGCACGCCGAGTATGTACGCGTGCCGCACACACTGGCCGCGCGCATTCCGGATAGCGTGTCGTTCGAGGCCGCGGCATTCACGCCGGTGGCCGCGATCGGACTGCAGGGAATCCGGCTGGCCGAGCCGACACTCGGAGAAACCGTCGTGGTCTTGGGCCTGGGTCTCATCGGGCTGCTCACGGCGCAGCTCCTGCGCGCCAACGGCTGTCGCGTGCTCGGCATCGATCGCGATGCATCCCGGCTCGCACTCGCCGAGCGTTTCGGAGTCACGGCGCTCGACGGCGCGGAGGGGAATGTGGTGGAGCGCGTCCTGTCGCTCACGGGCGGCACGGGCGCCGACGCGGTGCTCCTCACGCTCGCGTCGAAGAGCGACGATCCGGCGCACGAAGCGGCGGCGATGTCGCGTAAACGCGGCCGGCTGGTGCTCGTGGGCACCACGGGCCTCAATCTGCGCCGCGACGATTTCTACAGGAAGGAGCTTTCGTTCGCGGTGAGCTGCAGCTACGGGCCCGGTCGCTACGATCCGTCGTACGAGGACGCGGGGAATGACTATCCGCTCGCGTACGTGCGCTGGACCGAGCAGCGGAACTTCGAAGCGGTGCTCGCGCTGATGTCGGAGGGGAAGCTCGATGTAGAGCCGCTCATCACGCATCGCTTCCCGATTGCTGAAGCGCCCAAGGCGTACGATGTCATCAGCGGGACATCGCCAAGCCTGGCGGTGATCCTGACCCATCCGGATCGCGGCGGCGCGATACCGTCGCGCGAATCGCGCACGATTGCCGGACCTGCCATCCCCCGCGCGAGCGCGGTCCCGGCCGGTGCGACCCCCACTGTCGCCGTCATTGGCGCTGGCAACTTCGCGGTTCGCACGCTCCTGCCCGCGCTGCGACAGGCGGGCGCGCGCCTGCACACGATTGCGTCGGGTGCGGGCGCGAGCGGTGCCATCGCGGGGAAGAAGTTCGGTTTCGAGCGTGTGACCACGGATCTCGACGCGATTTTCGAGAACGGCGAGATAGACACCGTCTTCGTGCTCACGCGGCACGACTCGCACGCATCGCTCGCGCTGCGCGGATTGCGGGCCGGGAAGAATGTATTCGTGGAAAAACCGCTCGCCTTGCATGATGAGGATCTGGACGAAATTGGGAGCGAAGTGCAGCGCAGCGGGCGTCTGCTCATGGTAGGGTTCAACCGCCGTTTCGCGCCGCTCAGCTTGGAGCTGCGGAAGAAGCTCACGGGCCGCGCGGGTCCTCTCGCCATCGTGATTACGGTGAACGCCGGCGCCATCCCAGCCGATCACTGGACGCGAGACGCCGAGCAGGGGGGCGGGCGCATCGTGGGCGAAGGGTGCCACTTCATTGACCTCGCGCGCTTTTTTACCGGCTCTCCGATTACAGGAATCGAGGTGCTGGTGGCCCGCGACGGTGATGGCCGCGCAGTGAACGACATTGCCCACTTGTCGCTCGGATTCGCCGACGGATCCACGGCTGTCGTGCACTATCTGGCGAACGGCTCCCGTGCGTTTCCCAAGGAGCGCGTCGAGTGCTTCTGGGACGGCCGGACTGCGGCCATAGACAACTGGCGGCGCCTGCTCGGTTACGCAGGTACGCTGCCGTGGAGCGAACGGGCGCGGCGGATGGACAAGGGGCATGTCGCGGAGATGCTGGCCTGGCTCGATGCCGTGCGCAGCGGCGGTACGCCGCCCATTCCGCCGGAGGAGTTGATCGAAGTGTCACGCTGGGCGATTCGCGCGGAGCTTAGGGCAAGCGGACTGGATCAGTAATGGCGTTCATCGAACGTGATCGAGGGCACCATCATCGATCATGCGTATATATCGTATATATACAGAATGAGGCGCTCGGCGGCCTGATTGACTGCACCCGCATGACCATGTCAGGGCTGCGGATGCGCGATATATTCTCGCCGTGACCTACGCATCCATGAAGCGGGCGATGGACGTGGTACTATCCTCGCTCGCTCTGCTGGTTCTTTCGCCGTTTCTGCTGATCATCGCCGCCGCCGTCCGCCTTCGCCTGGGCAGCCCGGTCATCTTCCGCCAGACGCGTCCCGGATTGAACGGCAGGCCGTTCACGCTCCTCAAGTTCCGCACGATGCGGGATACCACCGGCCGCGATGGGCAGCCCCTCCCGGACGCCGTTCGTCTCACGCATTTGGGCAGCTTTCTGCGCGCTGCCAGCCTGGACGAGCTCCCGGGACTGGTGAACGTCGTACGCGGCGACATGAGCCTCGTTGGGCCGCGCCCGTTACTAATGGAATACCTCCCGCTGTATTCCGCCGAGCAGCAGCGTCGTCATGCGGTGCGGCCGGGTATCACCGGGTGGGCTCAGGTGAATGGGCGCAATGCGCTCACGTGGCCGGAAAAGTTCGCCCTGGACGTGTACTATGTTGACAACTTGAGCCTGGCACTCGACTGCCGGATCTTGGTGCGCACGTTTGGACACGTCTGGCGCCGCGAAGGGATCAGTCAGAATGGCCACGCCACCATGGAGGCGTTCCGTGGCAATGCGCACTAACGGTCCTGCCGAGCGCGTGCTCATCTGGGGCGGCGGCGGCCACGGCAAGGTGGTCGCCGACTTGGTGCGTGCCATGGGTCATGAGGTTGCGGGCTTTGCGGACAGCATACCCGGCAAACTGGGCACAGTGGTGGAACCGGGCGGTGGACAAGTCGTCCTTTCCGAAGACGACCTGTGCCGTGCGCTGCAAACGGGCGCTATACTCCCGGAGGGCGCGACGGCGATAGCGCTTGGCATAGGCAACAACATCGCGCGGCTGGAACGGGCCAGGAGCGTGCTCGCTGGGGTGAACGAGGTGTCGCTGCCGGCGTGGCTGCACCCGCGCGCCACGGTAAGCCCGTCGATCATGACAGGCAGCGGTACGGTGGTGTTCGCGGGTGCGGTGCTCAACGCCGATACCCGACTCGGGATTGCGGTGATCATCAATTCCGGCGCGATCGTGGAGCACGATTGCATTGTGGGTGATGGCACGCATGTCGCACCTGGAGCGACGCTCACTGGTGGTGTGCGCGTTGGGCAAACGTGCCTCATCGGAGCGCGCGCGGTGCTGTTACCTGGCGTATCGGTCGGGGACGGGGCAATTGTCGGCGCGGGTGCGGTGGTGAACCGCGACGTACAGTCCGGCGCATGCGTGGCGGGCGTGCCGGCGACAGTCATCCCGCGTACACGGAGCACATGACGCAGTCGAATCAGAAACGCATCTATCTCTCTCCCCCGCACATGGGTGAGCTGGAACAGCGCTACGTGGCCGAGACGTTCGCGTCGAACTGGATCGCGCCGCTCGGCCCGCAGGTAGACGCGTTCCAGCAGGAATTCGCGCACGCCGTGGACAGCACGCACGCGCTGGCGCTCAGCTCGGGCACTGCCGCGCTGCATCTGGCGCTGCAGCTCGTGGGAGTCACGACCGGGTCGGAAGTGCTCGTGAGTACGCTCACCTTCGCCGCGAGCGTGAACCCGATTCTCTACCTGGGCGGCACGCCCGTATTCGTAGACAGCGAGCGCGAGTCCTGGAACATGGACCCAACGCTCCTGGCCGAAGAGCTCGAGCGGCGTGCGCGCATTGGTTGCCTGCCCGCGGCCGTGGTACTCGTGCACCTGTATGGACAGAGCGCGGACCTCGATCCCATCATCGCGGCCTGCGCTCGCTACCAGGTCCCGCTCATCGAGGACGCCGCCGAAGCGCTCGGCGCCACCTACAGGGGTCGCGCCGTCGGCACCTTCGGCCGTGCGGGCGTATTCTCGTTCAACGGGAACAAGATCATCACCACGAGTGGCGGAGGGATGCTCGTGAGCGATGACGCGCGGCTGGTGGCGCACGCGCTCAAGCTCGCCACGCAGGCGCGCGACGCGGCGCCGCATTACGAGCATTCGGAAATCGGCTACAACTACAGGATGAGCAACGTGCTCGCGGCCATCGGCCGCGGGCAGTTGAGCGTGCTGCGCGATCGCATTGCCGCGCGACGCCGGAATTTCGAGTTTTATGCCGATGCACTTGGCGACCTGCCAGGCATCGAGTTCATGCCGGAAGCGGCATGGGGACAGGCCACGCGTTGGTTGACCACGCTGCTTGTGTCTCCGTCTGAGTTCGGTGCGGACCGCAACGAGCTGCTCCGCCGGTTTGACGCCGAGAACATCGAGGCGCGTCCGGTGTGGAAGCCGATGCACCGCCAGCCGGTGTTCGCTGCTTATCCGGTGGTGGGCGGAGCGGCCGCGGAAGATCTGTTCGAACGCGGACTGTGTCTTCCATCCGGGTCCAACATGGCTATTGTGGATCTCGAGCGTGTCGCGACCATCGTGCAGGCGGCACATCGCGCCGCGCGGCCGCACTCACTTCCTCTCGCCGGATAACGGGCAGTCATGGACGCCGAGACTCCTTCCATGGGCGGGTCGCACCTGCTGCCTGAGCTGCCAGCGCGACTCGCGTCTCCGCCGTCGCTGCCGGCTCCTCCCGCGCCACGGCGCGACGTCGACTCCGCTGACCCGGGCTTCAGAACGATGGGAGTGCGCGAGGCTGTGGCGGTGCTCCGCAGACACCTGCTGCTCATGCTGGCTGTCCTCACCCTCACCGTGCTGGCGGCGGGCTACGTCATTCACAGGCAGAGTCTCCTCTATGAGGCGAATGCGGTGATTCGCCTGATGGACCAGCGCCAGCAGCTCGCGGGAAACATCGACAATACGCCCGTCGCGTCCATGATGGGCTATTGGGCCGATCCCATTGCGTCGCAGATGCAGGTGCTGAGCAGCCGTACTGTCGCCGCGGCCGTCGTGGATTCCCAGACGCTCGGCCTCCGCGTGATCCCCGTGGACTTTCCCGCATCCATTCTCCGGGATGTTTCAATCGCGCCCGATGCACTGGCGGATAGCGCGTTCCTGACCTTTGGGGACAAGGGCATCACCGTGCAGGATGCGAGAGGCACGCGCCAGGTGGCGTACGGATCGCCCATTCAGTCGGATGGCGCGAGGTTTACCGTAACCGCACGACCACCCGCGTCGCAGACCGGAACGATCTATCTGATCAGTAGGCGGTCGGCAGCCGACAGGTTGCTGGGCGGATTGCGCGCACGGCAGCGCGATCGCACGGATGTGATAGATGTCTCATACATCGCGACCGATCCGTACGTGGCCCAGCAGGTGGTGAATGCCGTCGTCAAGGTCTTCCAGCAGGACAACGCCGAGCGCGCGCAGGAACAGTCACGCCGCCGCCGCATCTTCGTGCAGGCCCAGCTCGACCAGACGGATTCGCTGCTGCAGATCGCGCAGAGCCGGCTCAGTGCGTATCGCGCCAGCAACAAGGTGTACAGCTCCGCCGATGCCGTGGTCACCACGCAGCAAACGGGCCTGCTCGATCTCGACGTGAAACGACAGGAGCTCACCGCGAGCCGTCAAGTTTCGCAATCTCTGCTCGACGACCTGGCGCTCGATGATGGTCCGAACCGGCGCAAGGCGTTGCGCGCGCTCGTGGCATCGCCCGATATCGCGACCAATCCGGTAGTTGCATCGTCGTACCAGCAGCTCGTGCAGTATCAGACGGCGCTCGACTCGATGACCACGGGGCGATTCGCCCGGGCGGCCACGAATCCGGACGTGCAGCGACTCAGGTCACTGGTGGCCGATCAGGAAAACCAGTTGACCGATGCGGTGAAGTCGCAGGTCGTCTCGCTCGACGCACGGATCGCGGCGCTCGATCAGGTGCGCGCCAACAACACGGCGCTGCTCAAGAAGCTGCCCGCTACGGAGGCTGGAGAAGCGATGCTCCTGGGCCAGGTGCAATCGCTCACGAACATGGCGGATCAATTGCGCCAGGACTTCCAGATCGCGCGCATCTCGGAAGCGGTCGAGGAGGGCGAGGTGCAGATCGTTGACCTCGCGATGGCGCCCTACGCGCCCATAGGCATTGGGCGGAAGGCGAAGCTGGGGATCGCTATCGTGTTCGGGCTGCTCTTCGGCATTGGCGCCGCCATGCTCGCCGATCGCTTCAACACGGCGATTCGCGGGCGTAATGACATCGAAGATCTGCTGCGGATCCCGGGACTTGCCATCATTCCCCAGATCGCAAGCGCCACGCAGATGCGCCGCATGCGCGTTGGCAATGTGAAGCTGCCCCTGGGCAGTGCGCTCACGCGCATCACTGGGCGACGCGACGGTGCGAAATCGAGTCGTGAGTCGCTGGTTACCGTGGTCGATGCGCGCTCCGGCGGCGCCGAGGCATTCCGCACGCTGCGCACGAACCTGATTTTTTCTCAGGCCGTGCAGACGCTCCGGGTGATGGTCATCACGAGTCCGTCGCCACAGGATGGCAAGACAACGACCGTGGCCAATCTCGCCGTCACGTTCGCGCAGCAGGGGATGCGCGTGGCGATCATTGACTGCGATCTGCGCCGGGCGCGGTTGCACACGGTGTTCCGTACGCCTCGCGAGCCGGGGCTCACGCACTACCTCATGGGACAGGCCGTCGAGGACGATGTGCTGCGTCCCACGTTCGTGGACGGGCTGTGGTTCATCTCATCCGGGGCGCTGCCACCCAATCCGTCGGAGCTGCTCGGCGGTGAGCGGATGCACGAGCTGACCACCTCGCTGAAGAAGCGCTTCGACGTGGTGCTGCTCGATACTCCGCCGGTGCATGCCGCCGCGGATTCCCTGATCCTTGGCAAAATCAGCGATGGCGTGCTGGTGGTGCTCCGTGCCGGCCACACGGAGCGCGCCAGCGCACTGGACGCGATTCACCGGCTCACGACGATTGGCATACGCGTGGTGGGCGCGGTACTCAACGACCCCGATCACAAGGTCTCGGAGTACGAGGGGTACTACTACTACGACTACTATGGACCGGAGGCCGTTCCTTCGTGAGATCGATCGTATGCGCTGCGGCTCTCGTGGTGATGGCAGGTTGTCTTCCCGTTACCGCGGAGCCGGGGCATACGCCGCCGCCCGTAGCAGGACCCGCCGCACCGGCTGCGCAAGCTGACGGCGACTCCGCACTTCCTGCCGCGTACGCCGCAAGCGCGATGGACAGTAACCTCGTACTCAAGCCGGGCGACAAAGTGCACATCTCCGTCTGGAAGGACACGACGATGAGCGGTGACTTCGTCGTTGGTGTGAACGGGGCACTGTTGCACCCGCTCTATCAATCGGTGCCGGTGGCCGGTGTTCCCATTCCGGAAGTACAGCAACGTCTTCAGAAATTTCTCACTCAGTTCGAATCGAATCCGGAAGTGGTGGTGGAGCCGATGTTCCGTGTGGTCGTGAACGGCGCGGTGCGCACGCCGCAGGTGTACCAGCTTCCGCGCGAGACAAGCATTTTCATGGCCATTGCGGAAGCCGGTGGTCCGCTGCCGGATGGGCGCATGGACAAGGTGCGACTGTGGCGCGGCGGCAGGGAATACACCCTGGATCTCACCCACGCGGACGCCGCGTGGGGGAATAGCCCCGTCATGTCGGGCGATCAGATCATCGTGACACAGCGGTCGCATTTTTTTCGGGAGATTTTCGTTCCGGTCGTTGGTCTCGTAGGTGCCGCCGCCTCGATCATAAACCTCATCCGCCGCTGATCCTCCCACGCGCGACGCCGCTTCACCCAATGGCCACGAGCCAGCCTTCCGTCCCGAAGTGCGTCTCATGCTGCGCGCCTGCGGATGGCGCGGC
The DNA here is from genome assembly GCA_035553215.1 of Gemmatimonadaceae bacterium. Lineage (GTDB taxonomy): Bacteria > Gemmatimonadota > Gemmatimonadetes > Gemmatimonadales > Gemmatimonadaceae > JADGGM01. The sequence continues at coordinate 601 of DATNDS010000026.1, read as the reverse complement.
AATGATCCCGTCGCTGGCGCACCAGCCGCTTTCGACTGGCCCTTGCTCCTCGCCACCGCCGCCCGTCACGCCGTAGTCCCCGCCGTCCATCGTCACCTCGCCCGCGCAGGCGATCATGCCGCCGGTGAGGTCCCTCCAGCCATTCTCGACGCGCTGCGCACGCGCTCCGACGAGAACGCGCTCCGTAACGTCATGCTCACGCAGCGCCTGGTGGAGCTGCTCGACAGTCTCCACGCGGCCGCCATCCCCGTCATTCCGCTCAAGGGACCGGTGCTCGCCCTCATGGCGTATGGCGACGTCACCCTGCGCCAGTTCTACGATCTCGACCTGCTCATTGCGCGCGCCGATGTACCGCACGCACGCGATCTGCTGCGTGCGGCGGGCTATCGCGCGCTCACGCCGCTCGAGGCGAACAGCGGCGCCGACGCCGCGCTCGTCGCTGCGGACTACCATCAGGCACTCGTGAGCGATGACGATGGCACCATGCTCGAGCTGCACTGGGGACTTGGCCGCGCCGACACGGGCGCGCGCCGCCGCGCGGACGACGGCTGGGCGTGGCGTCACGCGCAGCGGTTGCCGCTGCTCGGCCGCACCGTGCCCG
>DATNDS010000025.1:0-18816 GCA_035553215.1 Gemmatimonadaceae bacterium | reverse complement strand
AAGCGTCCCTCCATTGCCGCGAGCGCCACGGGTTGATAGCGCGCCACCAGCTTGGCCTGCGTGTCGCCCGTGGGAAATGCCACGAGCAGACTCGACACGAGTCCGGTAAATACGCCCACGCGCAGGAAGATGCGGGCGTATTCGGTGTGGATGCCTTTGAGCGCGTAGTAGGCGCCCACCGCAGCCACGACGAATGCTGCCGTCGCCACGGCGGCGAACATGTTATGAGCGTACTGCGCCAGCGCCCACGGATTCAGGAGAAAGGCGCCGAAGTCCGCCACGCGGAGCGACCCATCGGCGGCAACCGCATAGCCAATGGGGCGCTGCATGAAGGCATTCGTCGCAATGATGAAATAGCCTGACAGCCAGCTGCCCGCGAACAGTGCAATCGCCATCGCGAAATGTCCGCGTCGCCCGAGGCGCCGTTCACCAAAGATCAGGAGGCTCAGAAAGCTCGATTCGAGGAAGAAGGCGAAGAGCCCCTCCATGGCGAGCGTGTTCCCGATGACACTCCCGGAATAGCGTGAGAACGCCGCCCAGTTGGTGCCGAACTGGAACTCCATGGGAATTCCGGTGACGACGCCCACCGCGAACGTGATGCCGAATATGCGAATCCAGAAACGCGCCGCGGCGTCCCAGCGCAGATCGTCCCGCCTCAGGCCGATGGCCTTCATGATCACGATGAGCAGCGCCAGCCCCATGGTGAGCACGGGAAAGAGGTAGTGGAAGACGATGGTGAAGGCAAACTGCGCCCGATGCCAGAAGGCGGGGTCTCCCACGAGACGCTCCCATGGTGATGGCTGAACCACTAATCGCGCCGGACGCACGCCGCGGACTCCGCGGCGAGAGGCGCTACCGCCCTGAGCCGAGTGGCTGGATGGCGGACCGCCGCTCCGTTCCATCGGACAGATGGGCGCGCACCCACCACATGTGCTGGCCTGGTGGATTGAGCGTCACCGAGTCCGGGAGCGTAAAGATAGTATCGGATGTCTCGCGGCTCGCGGCCAGAGAGCCATCACGACTCAGCACTTCCACCGTGTAGGAGACTGCGCCAGGCACGCTGTTCCATCGGAGCGTGCGCGCGGACGGGTCGGATGTGATGAGATGCACACCACTGTCACGCGGGCCGCGCACCACGTCGCCGCGATGCGCGAGCGCGCGAACGCCGTACGCACCCGCCGTTACCGCGATGAGTACCGACGCCGCGAGTGCCATGCTGGACACGTACCACCGCCGCCCGACCGGCGCGCCCTTGCGCAGCGCCCGCAGCAACTCGAACTCGCGCTGGCATTCCGGACACGAGGCGACGTGATCGAGCGCCGCGAGCCGACTGTCTTCGGAGCCCTGGCGCGCCACGAGCGCGAGGATGTGATCGGGCGACAGGCAGCGCGCGCGGGGCATGTCGCGCCGCGCTTCGAAGACCTCCCGGTAGAGCTCGGACAATCGAGCGTCATTCATCAGATCGCCTCCGGTCCCAGGCCTCGCGCCTGCAACAGCTCACGCAGGTCCGCGAGTCCGCGATACAGCAGATTGCGTGTCTTCGCCTCCGTCCAGCCCAGCAGTTCCGCGATCTCCTCGCGCGTGTAGCCCGTGAGATACATACGCACCACCGGTCGCCGCGATGCGGTGATCTCACCTATGGCCTCATCCACCTGTGTCGCCAGCTCGGACGCGGCGAGCGTCCGTTCCGGGCCGCACGGCGAGGCCATGACGGGATCGGTGTCCTCGTATTCGAGCATCGTCTCCCTGGGCCGGCGGTGGCGGCGAATGACATCGAGCGCCGCGGAGACCGCGGTCCGATACAGGTAGGACGACCGCATCGCGGAAATCTGCTCACTATCCTCGCCCCGGGCGCGCCAGAGTCGGATACGCACTTCCTGAAAGACTTCGTCGACATCCGCGTCGGACAGGCCATGCCGCAGGCCGACACGGCGGACCATGCCTGTATAGCGGGCGAGAACTGCCTCGATGGCGGGCGACAGAGAGTCAGGCTGCGTGTTCACTGGCCGAAACTAGCCTTGGTAATGAGGCCGCGTAAAGCATGGCTGAGAACTTTACAATGTTTGGGTCGTCTATTGGGCTGGAACCGCCTGCACACAGGCCAGGCGGCGCGATCGCCGGCTCGCGTTGCGACGACCGGCACGACACATTCGACAGGACGGGCGAAATGCAGCGAGTCACCAGGGTTCTCCTCGCCTTCGCGCTGTTCGCCCTGGCACCGGCGCTGTTCGCACAGGGTGAAGGAAGCATGAGCGGCCCATCGATGCCGCAACAGCACAGGCTTCGCATCGGATTTGGCGGCGGGATGGAGGTGCCCACGAGCAACGCCGGAGATTTCTACAGGAATGGCGTCACGGGACAGGGGTTCCTCCTCATCAACCTCGGCGTGCTGCCGGCCATCCGGCTGAACCTCGGCTACTCGCGATTCGACTTCAGGAATGCGCTGGCTGGAGAGGCCCAGAGCGGCAACGGCCAGATTCTGAGTGGTGTGGCGGGGATGCGCGTGAATCTCCTGCCGGGCAAGGTTCGCCCCTATCTGGTGGCCGGCGTGGGCGCATTCAACATCAAGAACACGGTGAATGTGGACGGTAGTGGCCCGGTGTCGCAGTCCGACACGAAGTTCGGCATCGACGGCGGTGCCGGCCTGGCATTCACAATCGGGCGCATCGACGCCTTCGTAGAGGGGCGGGTGCAGAACGTATATACGGATCAGGGCGTGATCGACACGAAGTCGATCCGCACCATTCCGGTGACCTTCGGCATCATTTTCTAGCGGGAGCAGGCGGCAGGGACAGCCCATGGGGCAGCCCTTGGGGCACCCTATGGGGCAGCCCCGGGGCTGCCCCATGGGCTGCCCCTTCTTCATCCTTCCCCATGCCCCATCTTCGCTCCGTTGCGCGCAGAGCCGACGTGGTTGTCGACCCCGAGCAGTTCCCCTTTTCCGTACCCGCTGTTCGCGCACTCGGCGTGCTCGATCTTACTGCGCGCGTCACGTTTTTCGTCGGCGAAAATGGATCGGGGAAATCCACGCTGCTGGAGGGCATCGCGGCAGCGGCCAGGTTGCCCACCGTTGGCAGCAGCGAAGTGGACCGCGATGACACGCTCGCTGCGCAACGGCAACTGAGCCGCGCGCTCCGGCTCACCTGGTCCCATCGCACGCACACCGGATTCTACCTGCGCGCCGAGGACTTCTTCGGCTTCACGAAGTCGCTCTCGCGCATGCGCGACCAATTCCGCCAGCGGCTCGCTGAGATCGATGTCGAGTACGAAGGACGGTCCGACCTTGCCAAGGCGCTCGCTCGCGGCCCGATGGTCACGTCGTTGAACGACATGGAACGGCGCTACGGCATTGACCTCGACGCCAATTCACACGGGCAGAGCTTTCTCAAGCTCTTCCAGTCCCGTTTCGTACCGGGCGGCCTTCACCTGCTGGATGAGCCGGAGGCCCCGCTCTCGCCACAGAGCCAGCTCGCGCTGCTCGCCATGCTGATGGACATGGTTTCCGACGGCGCACAGTTCGTGATTGCCACGCACTCGCCGATTCTGCTGGCGTTCCCCGGCGCGCGCATCTACAGCTTCGACAGCGTGCCACCAGTAGAAACCCCCTACGCCGACCTCGATCACGTCGCGCTCACGCGGGACTTTCTGGCCAATCCAGAGCGGTTTCTGCGACGCCTTGGGAATGGGGGATGATCCACCGCCCCACCACCCCGCCCTTGGGAATCCTCCACCCCCCACCGCCCTTCCCCGGGCAATCGGGAATGGGGAATCGGGGAGGAAGAGCTCCCCACACCGCACCCCACCGCCTTTTTTCACCGCCGCCTCCCCCCGCTGCATCATTCCCCATTCCCACGATTCCCCATTCCCGATTGCCCATTCCCAAGGGCGGGGCGGGCGGCGGGGAATGATTGCCGATTCCCAAGGGCGGGGCGGCGGGGCGGTGGAAGATTCCCACCCCCTCCCCCGCCCGCTATCTTTCCATTGACTCCCAACCATCAGATCTCATGGCCACACAGACGCGCGCTGAACGCAAGGGAACGACCATCCTGCCGCGCCAGCGGATGCTGGACGCATTCCGCACCATGTATCTGTCCCGGCGGCTGGACGACAAGGAGATCCAGCTCAAGCGTCAGAACAAGATCTTCTTCCAGATCTCCGGCGCGGGACACGAGGCGGTGCTCACGGCAGCCGGCATGGCGTTCAGGCCCAGCTACGACTGGTTCTTCCCCTACTATCGCGATCGCGCGCTCTGCCTGCAGCTCGGCATGACTCCCACCGAGATGCTCCTGGAGGCCGTGGGCGCGGCAGCGGATCCCAATTCGGGCGGGCGTCAGATGCCCAGCCACTGGGGACACAAGGCGCTCAACATCGCGTCGTCCTCATCGCCAACCGGCACGCAGTTCCTTCAGTCGGTCGGCTGCGCGGAGGCCGTCACGCGCGCGAAGCTCCTCGGCATCACCGAAGGCTTCCAGCAGGATGAGGTCGTCTATGTCTCAACGGGTGACGGCACGACGAGCGAGGGCGAATTCTGGGAGTCCCTCAACACCGCGTCCAATCTCCAGCTCCCGGTGGTCTATGTCGTGGAGGACAACGGGTACGCGATCTCGGTGCCGGTGGAAGTCAACACGGCCGGCGGAAGCATCTCCAGGCTGGTCAGCGGCTTCCCCGATCTCTTCATCCAGGAAGTCGACGGGTGCGATTTCGTGGCGAGCTACGCTGCCATGTCAAAGGCCGTGGAGTACGCGCGCCAGCGCAAGGGTCCGGCGCTCGTGCACGCGCACGTGATCCGCCCGTACTCGCATTCGCTCTCGGACGACGAAGTAATGTACCGCCCCACCGAGGAGCGTCAGGCCGACGCGGCGCGCGACCCCGTGACGACCTTTCCCGCCTGGCTCGTGGCCGAGGGGTATGCAACCGAGGCGGAAATCGCGGCCATGAAGGAGCAGGTGGACGCTGACGTGCAGGCCGCGACCGATGCAGCGCTTCCCGAGCCGCAGCCCGCGCCGGATTCGGTGTACTTCGCCGTGTACTCGCCCGACGTGGACCCCACCAGCGAACAGTTCGACACGGAAGACGATCCGCAGTTCAGTGGCGACCCCACCACCATGGTGGATCTGCTCAATGCCTGCATGAAGGATGAGATGCGTCGCGACCCGAGGATGCTGGTGTTCGGCGAGGACGTGGCGGACGTGTCGCGCGAGCAGTACATGGGGAAGGTCAAGGGCAAGGGCGGCGTCTTCAAGGTCACCTGGGGATTGCAGAAGGAGTTCGGCGGCGTGCGCGTCTTCAACTCACCGCTCGCCGAGGCGAACATCGTGGGGCGCGCGATCGGTCTGGCGCTGCGCGGCTTCAAGCCGGTGGTCGAAGTCCAGTTCTTCGACTACATCTGGCCGGCATACATGCAGCTCCGGAACGAACTGTCCACGATGCGCTGGCGGTCCAACAACTTCTTCAGCGCACCCGTTGTTGTCCGTACGACGTACGGCGGCTACATCCGCGGCGCAATCTACCACTCGCAAACGGGCGCGGCGCTGTTCACGCACTGCCCCGGCCTGCGCGTCGTCTGTCCCGCCACCGCCCTCGACGCGAACGGACTGCTCCGCACCGCCATTCGCTGCGATGACCCGGTGATTTTTCTGGAGCACAAGCATCTCTATCGCCAGACGTACAACAAGGGGCAGTATCCGGGCCCGAACTTCATGATCCCGTTCGGCAAGGCGAAGGTGCTGCGCGAGGGGAAGGATCTCACCGTCGTGACGTATGGCGCAACGGTGCAGCGGGCGCTCACCGCCGCGAACCAGATGGCCGACGAGGGCATCGATGTGGAAGTGATCGACCTGCGCACGCTCTCACCGTGGGATCGCGAAACCGTGTTCGCGTCGGTGAAGAAGACGTCGCGCGTGGTGGTGGGGTACGAGGATGCGCTCTCCTGGGGCTACGGCGCCGAGCTCGCGGCGGCGATCGCCGACGAGTGCTTCGCGTGGCTGGACGCGCCGGTGAAGCGGGTGGCGTCCACGGATACGTACGTGGGCTACGCTCCGCAACTCGAGGACGCGATTCTCCCGCAAGTGGAGAATTTCAGGACGGCGTACGCGGAGCTGATGCGGTTCTGATCAGGGCGGCTGGACCCCGGCATGCGTCGGAGTGACGAAGGGATCCCGCCGGGATGACGAAATGATCGTCATTCCGGCGAACGCCGAAATCCAGCCTGCCCGGATACCGCTCAGGGAATGTGGAACTTCCCGAGGATTCCGCCCTTCTTTTTGTCAGGCTTTTTCGCGCTGTCCGTCGCGGCCTTGTTGCTCTCGTCGTCGGACGTGGCGGCGCTGGGCTGAGCGGCAGGCACCGGCGATGCGACCTCCGTGTATCCGCTCGGAATTTCAAACGTGGATGCGGGAATGTCCGTGCGCGACACCCCGGTAATGAGCATGGACATCGAGTGCGGTCGCGCGTTCTTCTTGCCATCCGTCGCGACCCCAGTCATCTCCATCTTCACGACAGCTCCCGCCCGGGCCGTCTTTTCCGCCGCTGCCTTTTCCTGAGCGGCGTAGTTGGCATCGTTGAAGCTGAAGGATCCCGCATTGTTCACGCTGCTCGCCATGAACGGATTGACGATGTCCGCGAGTTCCGGCGCAAACCACATGTCCACGGTATCCGCCACCGAAGAGCGCGACTTCACGAAGAGCACCTTCATTTCCATGTCATAGCTCGTGGTCTTCCGGAAGTGCCTGGTGGCAAAGCCGGCGATCTTTTCCCCGGCACCCAGGTCCTGCACATCGATCTGCAGATTGTTGAACTTGACGTTCATGATGCCGGTCAATCCGTTGACCAGCCCCGCGAGCGCGTCCATATCCATCTTGAAGTACTGCTTCTTTTCAGGATCCACGACGGTAAACGTCGCGCCGCCCCGCGTCGCCAGCATGTAGTTTCCCGCCGAGATGAACGGGTTGGCGCCGGCCCCTTTGGGCGCCTCGCTGAAGTCCACCCTGGACTTGTCACCGGACACCTGCCCCACGCCTGTCGTCGGAGTCGCATTGACGCTGGTCGTCATGGTGAACTTGTAGACCATGCCCGTACTCGCGCCGGGAGCGGATGCGTGGACAGGCACGAACAGCAACGCTGGCACGACCGAAAGGGCCATGGCCCTCGCCGGCAGAGTCATTCGACGGTTCGACACGATCTCCTCCACTGATTTGGAATGCGATGTCCGCGGCAAGTACCCCCGCGCGAAGTGGCCCACGGTAGCACGGTAGAGGCTGCTCCGCAAGCACGCGGCGTCAGTGGACGCTGATCACCGCCGCCGTCCTGATGACTCCCTCGTGCGTGGCGGTCATTTGCCTTCGTATACCGCGCTGCCTCCCACGACCGTCATCATCACGCGCGCATCGCGGATCTCCACTGGCGGGACGCGCGTGATGTCGCGGTCCACGAGTACGAAGTCCGCCAGCTTGCCGGTCTCGAGTGATCCCAGCTCGCGCTCCTGAAAGGCGGCGTACGCGGCGCCGGTCGTGTACGCGCGCAGGGCATCCTCCACGCTGATCTTCTCCGCGGGCACCCAGCCATCGGGGTGCCTGCCGTCGAGCGTGCGTCGCGTGACAGCCGCGTAGATCCCTTCGAGCGGCGTCGCGGGCGCCACGAACCAGTCGCTGCCAAATGCAAGCCGCGCACCGGACTCCAGCAGCGAGCGGAATGCATACGTGGTACGGCTTCGTTCCGCGCCGATCATCGCGTCTGCCCAGCGCCCGTCGTCAATCGCGTGGTACGGCTGCATGCTGGCGATCACACCGAGCGGAGCGAAGCGCGGCAGATCAGCCGGCGCAATGTGCTGCGCATGCTCGATGCGGAAGCGGCGGTCCGCGGGCCCGTGCTCGCGTTCCACTCGCTCACAGATGTCGAGATGCGTACGGATGGCGCGGTCGCCAATGGCGTGCATCACGACCTGCAGCCCTGCGGCATCGGCGGCGCTCGTCCACGCCTGGAGATTCTCCACCGTGTTCACGAACAGGCCGGTATCGCCGGGACTATCGGTGAAGGGCTCGAGCATTGCCGCCGTGTGCGAGCCAAGCGAACCGTCCACGAATCCCTTGAGCCCACCAATGCGCAGCCAGTCGTCGCCTCGGCCGCGCTCGCGCACCGTGTCGCGCAGCCGCTCCCACGACGCGAGGGGCACCGCGGCGTTGATCCGGGTGCGGAGCCGCCCGGCCTCGTGCGCGCGATCGAAGACGGCAAGATCGGCCCAGGTGCCCATGTGATGCACCGACGTCACGCCCTGCTTTGCCACGTAGGACATGGCGGCGTCGAGTGCCTGATCGAGTCGTCCCGGTGCGGGATCGGGTATGGCGCGCGCCAAGAGCTCCATCGCGTTGTCCTTGAGGACGCCGGTGGGTGCACCGGCGGCATCGCGCACGATGGTGCCGCCATCGGGATCGCGGGTGCCGCCGGTGATGTTGGCGACGCGGAGCGCCGCGCTGTTGGCGAGTCCCATGTGCCCGTCGAGACGCTGAATCCAGACGGGCGTATCGGACGTAACCGCATCTATCCAGTCGCGTTGCGGCAGGTCGCCACCCCAGAGCGTGTGATCCCAATTGCCGCCGGTGATCCATGTGCCGGCCGGTGTTTGTGCAGCGAACGCCTGGATGCGCGCGACGAACTCGGCGCGCGTTGCCGCATCGCGAAGCTGCACGCCCGCGAGCTGCAGCCCTCCCTCCAGGAAGTGCACGTGTGCATCGATGAAGCCCGGCAGCAGCATGGCGCCGTGCGCGTCAATGACGCGCGTATCCGGACCCGTGAGCTTCATGATGGCGGCGCTCGATCCGACGGCCATGAGCCGGTCGCCGGTGGCGGCAATGGCGTCGGCCCACGGGCGGTCGCGCGAGCCGGTCCAGCACAGGGCATTCACGACAGCGAGTGTACAGGGTGGAGTCATGCTCGGGATGATGCGTCGGCACTGGCCGCAGTGACAGAGGGGCGATCAGACCAGCAGCCTGTTATACTTCCGGACATCAGTGGGGAGTAGCCCGCCGGCGCTTACGGTGCGCCGGTGCGGCCGATCGTCAGGACGAAGCGCCTCGCGCGCTTCCGGTCGGCCGAGAAGCCAGGGCGAGACCACTACGACACACACCGTGCCGTAGGGTCTCGCCTTTTCGTGCGCGTCCCATCCGGCCACAGTCGACACCACACGCATGACGACGAATATCTGGTTCTGGATCGGCTTTCTGGTCTTCGTGCTCGCCATGCTGGCGCTCGATCTCGGCGTCTTCCACCGCACGGCGCACGAGATTTCCGTGCGCGAAGCCGCGGCCTGGAGCGCCGTGTGGATCGCGCTCAGCCTGCTCTTCGCCGGCGGCATCTTCCTCTACGCGGGGCACGTGCCCGCCACGGAGTTCCTCACCGGCTATCTCATCGAGAAGTCCCTCAGCGTTGACAACATTTTCGTCATCGCGATGATCTTCTCGTACTTCGCGGTCCCGCTGCGCCTGCAGCACCGCGTGCTCTTCTGGGGAATTCTCGGTGCGCTGGCCATGCGCGGGCTGTTCATTGCCCTCGGCGCATTCCTCATCGCCACGTTCCACTGGATCATGTACGTGTTCGGCGCGCTGCTGCTCGTCACCGGCGTGCGCATGGCAATGCGCGAAGAGAAGCCGTTCGACGGCGAGCACAATCCCGTGATCCGCCTGGCGCGGAAGATCATCCCGCTCACGCCGGAGTACCGCGAAGACCACTTCTTCGTGCGCGATGGCCCGCGGCGTCTCGCCACGCCGCTCTTCCTGGCGCTCCTGCTGGTGGAAGTCACGGACATCCTGTTCGCGGTGGACAGCATCCCCGCCATCTTTGCCGTCACCAGCGACACGTTTCTCGTCTTCACGTCCAACGTGTTCGCCATTCTGGGGCTGCGTTCGCTCTACTTTCTGCTCGCGGGAATGGTCACGCGATTCCACCTGCTGCGCTACGGCCTCGCCGCCATTCTCGTGCTGGTGGGCGCCAAGATGGCGCTCGCCACCGTCATCGAGATTCCGTCCGTGATCTCGCTCATCGCCATTGCCGTCATTCTCACGATCTCGGTGGTGGCATCGTGGTACTTTCCACGACCGCTGCCAGTCGTGCGCGATCAGCCGTGAGCTGAGCGCCGATCACTTCCCGCCATGAACCTCGACGCCAAGAAGAAAGTCCTGCGGAGCGTACCGTACGGCCTCTACGCCTTTGGCGTGCGCGACGGCGCCGCGGCGCACGCCATGACCGTCAACTGGATCACGCAAATTTCCTTCGAGCCGCCACTGATCGCCGTGGCGGTGGAAAACGAGTCGCACTCGCTCCCGCTGGTGAGGCGTGAACGGGCTTTCGCCATCAGCATCTTCCCGACGGGCGCGCGGCAGCTCGCGGGCAAACTCGGGCGGTCGTCCCGCAACGTGCCCGACAAGCTGGATGGTGTGAGCCACCACCCGTCCCCTGTGACTGGCGCGCCGGTTCTGGATGAGGCAACGGGGTGGCTCGATTGCCGTGTGGCTGCCGAACACCCCGCTGGAGATCACGTACTGCTGGTGGCCGAAGTGGTGGAAGCCGGCGAGCAGCGCGAGGCGAAGACGCTGACGCTGGAAGAGACGGGCTTTCGCTACGCCGGTTGAGGCGCCGCCGCACGACGGCGCAGCGCGCTAGCCGCGCGTCATCCCGTCGCGGATATCGAGCAGAATCTCGAAGTAGAGCTGCTCGCGCCGATACGCGAAATCGAGCGTGGCCATCTGGGAGTCGTCGCCCGTATTCTTCGCGCGGTCAAACGCCTCACGGTACATCTCGTCCAGGTTGGCGAGAATGCGGTCACGGGAACGGGACATGTCAATCTTCTCGAGGGCTTGAAGGATGAGACGCGGCGGCTCCAGCGGGGCGGGTGCGCGCAGCTGTGCGTCGGCCTGCTTCATGAGCAGCCGCTTTGCCGCCCCCATGAGCGCGCGACGAGGATTCGTTGGACCGGGCATGCGCTACAAGCGTAACACCATCGCGTCCGAAGCGGGAATGCCCTCCCCTTGGTCGCTGAATGGTCGCAACTGCGTGTCGCTATTCCACGAGCCGGCGCGCCGCGCGCAGGACGCGGTCCGCGTACTGACCGGGCGATTCATCCGCCGCGCGCTTGGGCAGGACATAGGGCTCATCCTCCGCTCTCGACGCGCGGCCGGTTGTAATCATGCGGTCGCCGCCCGCTTCCGATACCGCGGACTCGAACCGCTCCACGGCCGTCTGCATATCGGACAGCTGCAGCGTGCTCTCCCGCCCTGTGAGTTCCACGCCGCACGCGCGGAGCTGGCCGACGACGCGCGCCGTGACGCTGTCGAGCTCGCGTTCGCGTTCGGACTCCGCGGACCACGAACCAGCCGGATCGTGAGTTGGTGTCATCGTGAAGTTCCTCCTGCCTGAAGCCGATGAAACACCGCATCCTCCACCACCCTGCCACCCTTGAGGTGCTCTACAACAATGCGCTCCAGCAGCGCCGCTGTCACCCCTGCATACCAGATCCCGTCTGGATAGACCACCACGATGGGCCCGCCTGCACAGACGCCCAGACAGGGCGTCTCACCCCGCTTCACCCGCTCCGCCCCGAACAGCAGTCCCTCCCGTTGCAGCAGACTCGCCAGCAGCGTGTACAGCTCGCGCCCCGTTCGCTCCGGCGAGCAGAAGCCACCCGTGCAGATGAGCACATGGCGCGCGTACGGTTCCATGGTCGGCAGCATCAGCGCTCCTTGCTGGGCTATTCTATCACCGCGAGCCGCCAATGCCAGTGGGGCCGCCTCCGATATCCGCGACTATTGCGTCCGAGCCGTCGCGGGCCGAAGGTTGTGGACGCCGCGATAGCTGCATCAGGTCTTCGGATGACTATCACCATTGGCTCCGCCGCGGAGTGACCCATGCTCACAGCGACTACGCTCGCCGGCGACCTCACGGCGATGCGCCTCGATGTTCCCGCGTCCACCCGGCCACCGATTCTCTTCATACACGGCCTGTTCGGCGGCGCATGGCAGTTCGAGGCACTGCAGTGCTGGTTCGCTGATCACGGGTATTCCAGCGTCGCCATCAATCTCCGCGGCCACCATGCGAGCCGCCCCGTCCCGGACATCGGCAACGTCTCGGTGCTGGAGTACGTGGACGACGCACTTGGTGCGGCACGCGACATGGCCAGGCCCATCGTGTTCGGCCACTCCATGGGTGGCTTCATTGCGCAGAAGCTCGCCGAGTGCGACGCGGTGTGCGCGGCGGTCCTGGTGTGCGCCGCGCCGCCCGGCGGAATCAGCGTCGTGAGCCCATCCCTCTTCGTACGACAGATGAAGCACGCCCCGTCCATCCTCTTCTCGCGTCCGTTGATCATGGACCGGGCTGACGCGGATGCACTGGTGTTCAATTGCGTGCCGCCCGAACGACACGCGGCCCTGTTCGCGCGCTTTGTCCCCGACAGCGGACGAGTGGGCCGCGAGCTGACACTGGGCGCGGTGGCGGTGGACGAGCGCCGCGTGCGCTGCCCCGTTGCCTCCATCGCCGCGACCGAGGATCGCTTTGTCGTTCCGCGCGTGGCGCGCGCGCTCGCGCAGAAGTACCGCGGCGCCTATCGCGAATTCGAGGAGCATGGCCACTACATCATTGCCGAGCCGGGCTGGGACGTGATGGCCGAAGAGATCGAGTCGTGGCTGTCGCAACATGCGCTCGTGGCGAACGACGCCTGACCTCCGGACACGACCATCACAGGTTCGCATTCGCGCTGGTTCACTCGCGATGCAGCGGTTGCATGCAGGACGCTGGGGAACGGCATCCCCGGTCCGTCCGTTGCTCCAGTATACCCTGCACTCGTCGACTCATGTCATCTCCTGAATACTGGCTCCGCGGACCTCTCCCCGGCGTGGATCCCTATCTCATGCCCGCAGCCCACGCGCTGATGCAGTCGTCCGACGACATCGAGCGGGCGGCGCATGCGCTGAACGCCGACCAGCTCTGGATCAAGCCTGGCGGAGCGGCGTCAGCCGGATTTCACCTCCGGCACATCGCGGGGAGCATTGACCGGTTGCTCACCTACGCGCGTGGCGACGCGCTGAGCGAGGCGCAGTTTGCTTCGCTGCGCACGGAACAGGAGCCCGGCAACCCGCCAGACGATGCCGCGACGCTGCTGCAGCAGGCCCAGCAGGCGATCCATGGCGCGCTGGACGTAGTCCATGCCACGCCGCAGGAATCACTGCTCCAATCGCGCGCCGTGGGGCGATCGCAGCTCCCTACCAACGTCCTTGGCCTCCTCGTGCACATAGCCGAGCACACGCAACGGCACACCGGTCAGCTCATCACCACGGCAAAGGTGGTCACGGCGCTGGCACAAATCGCGCAGCAGCCGCATTGACTTCTCTTCTCATTCATCGTTGGCCCACGGAGGTGACCTCATGGCACAGAAGACCGCTTCACGTACGCACGCTTCACGGGCGATATCGCGGGCGCCGTCGTCCGACCGCGCTGCCGCCGCGCCGCGACTCTTTCGCACGAAGAACGACATCCCGGAAAGCACACGCATCCAGGTGATCGGACTGCTCAATCAGCGGCTGGCTGATGCCATTGACCTTCAGACGCAGTGCAAGCAGGCGCACTGGAACGTGAAGGGGCCGTCCTTCATCGCGCTGCACGAGCTCTTCGACGACGTGGATGAAGCCGTGGAGGGCTACATCGATCTCGTCGCCGAGCGCATCGTGCAGCTCGGAGGTGTCGCTGAAGGCACCGCGCGGGTGGTCGCCGAGCGTTCGTCGCTCGATGTCTATCCGCTGGTGCTGTCCAACGGGCTGGACCACGTGGAGGCGCTGTCGAACGCGCTCGCCACGTTCGGCCGCACGGTCCGGCTGGGAATCGAGGAAATGGACGATCTGAGCGATGCCGACTCCGCGGACATTCTTACCGAGGTTTCGCGCGGCGTGGACAAGTACCTCTGGTTCGTCGAGGCGCACCAGCAGCGCGATCCGGATCTGGATCACGCCGGGAACGGTCGCGGCAAGTAAGGCGGTGCAGGGGCAGCCCTTGGGGCAGCCTTTGCGGCTGCCCCTGTCGGCCCCTGGCGGCAGGGTTGACAGTCACCGGCACCGGTTCAATGTTGTCAGGATCGTCGTCACTGATCTTCGTCACACGAGTCACCGGACACGTCGCATGGGCCGCATGATGCTGAACACCTGTATGTGTGCCAATGCGATGGCCGTCCCGGAACGGCCGGATGGACTCATGCGACGCATGTAAACGGCAGAGATCGTTTCTCCGCATCAGTCCACCGGCCGCTCCCCCAGCGGCCGGTTTTGTTTTCCGGTCCGGTGCGGAGTGAACCTTTGGCGGCACGTGAGCGTTCATCACCGACCCACCCTCATCAGGAAGGAGCACACCATGGCGACCGCAATTGCACCCGACCAGTCCATTCTCGACAAGGGCTACGTCCATGCCGATGCACTGGTCTCCACCGACTGGCTCGCGGCAAATCTCGACAACCCGTCCATCCGCATCATTGAAAGTGATGAGGACGTGCTCCTCTACGACATGGGGCACATTCCCAACGCCCAGAAGGTGGACTGGCACGCCGACCTGAACGATCCGCTGGTTCGCGATTACGTCAACCGTGAACAGTTCCAGGAACTGCTGCGCGGCAAGGGCATCGACGAGAACACCACCGTCATCTTTTACGGCGACAAGAACAACTGGTGGGCCACGTATGCGTTCTGGGTCTTTCAGCTCTTCGGCTTCACCAACGCCAAGGTGCTGGACGGTGGCCGCGTGAAGTGGGAGCAGGAGCACCGCGCGTTCGTCACCGACGTGCCGGCATTTCCGCGGTCGAAATACGTGGCGCCCGAACGCGACGACGCGAAGATCCGCGCCTTCCGCGACGAGGCACTCCGGCAGTCCCAGGCACACAAGCCGCTCATTGACGTTCGTTCACCCGAGGAATTCAGCGGCGCGCGCACGCATATGCCCGAGTATCCGCAGGAGGGCGTGCTGCGGGGCGGGCACATTCCCGGCGCGAAGAACGTTCCCTGGGGAAAGGCCGCGAATTCGGACGGCACGTTCAAGACCTCGGACCAGTTGCGCGCGATCTACGAAGGCGACGTGGGTCTCAAGAAGGGCGACGATGTGATCGCGTACTGCCGCATTGGCGAACGGTCCTCGCACACCTGGTTCGTGCTCACCTATCTGCTGGGATACGATTCGGTGCGCAACTACGATGGGAGCTGGACGGAATGGGGCAACTCGGTGCGGCTGCCGGTGGAGCGGTGAAGCTCAGCGACGAGCACGCGGGAGCCGGGGCGGCAGCGCCATCGGCTCCCGCACCCAATCGCGTGATCGCGACCTGGGTGGGCGACCACCGGTTCGACGCCGGACGTCCGGGAGGACCCACCGCACGAATCGATTCCGACACCAGGACGGGCCAGAGCCCGGTGGATGCGCTGCTCAGCGCGCTGGGCACGTGCACCGCGGTGGATGTGGTGGACATTCTGAAGAAGCGGCGCACGCCGGTGTCCGCGCTGCAGGTGGAGGTCGTTGCGCGGCGCGTGACCACCACGCCGCGCCGGCTCTCGAGCGTCCTGCTACGCTATCACATCACGGGCGACGGCATTGAGCGCGACCAGGCACTGCGCGCGATCGAGCTGGCGGTGACGAAGTACTGTTCCGTGCGCGACTCGTTGCGCGAGGACATCGATGTGAAGTGGGAACTGGAACTGGGATAGACGCACGGCAGGTGCAGATGACGGGACTGACAACGCAGGCTCCAAACATCATCTCGGCGGTGGGCTCCACGCCGATGGTGCAGCTCACGAGAGTGGCGGAGCCGGGGATGGCGGACGTCTGGGTGAAGGTCGAGGGAATGAATCCGGGCGGCTCCATCAAGGACCGGACGGCGTTGGGCATGGTGCGCGACGCGGAGGAGCGCGGTGTGCTTGCGCCCGGTGGCACGATCGTGGAGCCTACGTCAGGGAATACCGGGATCGGGCTCGCGCAGCTGGCCGCGGCGCGTGGATATCATCTGGTGCTCTGCCTTCCGTCGCAAATGAGCGAGGAACGCAAGCGCACACTGCTGGCGTACGGCGCGGAGCTGGTCCTCACCGACCCCGAGCTGCGCATGATCGCGGCCATCGCCGAGGCGAAGCGCATTCGCGATGAAACGGGCGCGTGGATGCCGGATCAGTTTGCCAACCCCGCGAATCCGCGCATTCACTATGAAACCACAGGCCCCGAGCTGTGGGACCAGATGCACGGACGCATCAATGCGTTCGTGTACGGCTCCGGAACCGGCGGGACGATCAGCGGTGTGGGCCGCTTCCTCAAGGAGCGTGACCGGAACATCCAGGTGATCGCGGTCGAGCCGGCGCGCTCGCCCGTGCTGGGCGGCGGCCAGCGTGGCCAGCACAAGTTTCAGGGCATGGGTCCCGGCTTCATTCCCGATAATTTCGACTGGAACGTGGTGGACCGCGTGATCCCGGCGTGGGAGGAAGATGCCTTTCCGCTGGCTCGCCGCCTGGCGCGCGAGGAGGGATTGTTCGTGGGAATGTCGAGCGGTGCCATTGCCTGGGCGGCGCTGCAGGTCGCTCGCGAGCTGGGACCCGGCAAGCGCGTCGCGATGATCAGTCCGGACAGCGGCGCGCGCTATCTCTCGACGGCGCTCTTCGCGGACGGGGAGGACGACGCGGGTCACGAGGGCGGATTGTAGCAATTCGCGCCCGGGCGCACAGCGGCGCAGGTGTCCGCGCCCGGGTGCACAGCGGCCCGGCTACAGGCCGCTCACCGCGAACCCGGCATAGCGCAGCTTCGCCATGACCTTGCGTCGCACCATGGCTGGCACGGGGTGCTCGTCGCGCGTGGCCGCCACCGCTTCGAGAAACTGTCGCTCGAAGTCGAAGTACGGATGACAGTCGCGACACTCCGCGAGATGGCCGCGAATCGCGTCCATGCGTTCGTCGGTCAGCTCGCCATCGAGATAATCCCAGAGTTCTCGCAACACACTCATGCAGTCCATAGCGTCTCGTCGTCCTGTAGAGGCCCACGTCAGGCCTCTGGTTGGGCGTGAGCGACGGCTTCGCGCGGAACGATTCCGGCATCACGCGCATGGGTAATCAGCATTTCCTGCAGCAGCCGCCGTCCGCGGAAGAGCCGGGAGCGGATCGTCCCGACTGGAACAACAAGGATGGCGGCTGCCTCTTCATATGACATCTCTTCCACGTCGACCAGTTGCACGGCAGATCGAAAGACGTCGGGGAGCCTGGCGATAGCCTGACGAATTGCCGGCCCGACGTCAAGGCGAGAAAAGAGATCGTCCTCGCCGGCCTGAATGAGCGGCGTGCTCATACGGACAGCAACCAGCGTCTCGAGCTCGGCGTCGCTCCCCCCGTACTCCACCTTGTGGACCTCGCGTTCTCGTGAACGAAGGAAGACGTTGCGGCAGATCGTGAACAGCCATTTGCGGCAATCGCTGCCGGACTGGTAGGTGTGCCAGGAGCGATAGGCGCGCAGGAAGGTTTCCTGAACGACGTCATCAGCGTCCGCCGCATTGCGGGTCATGGACAGCGCAAACCGGAAGACGTCGTCGAGCCATGGGAGCGCCTCGCGAGTGAAACTGAGATCGTCCTTGCTGTCGGCTCTGCCACTGTCGCAAATAGGAGTCGCCATAGCACCAAGCCCCGCGGATGTGTAGTGGTTCCGGAAGATTCAAGCTTGAACTGCCTTTCCCAAAGACACCGCCGGTTCGGCGGTGTTCCAAGGGGGGGCAGCAGGTGAGTGTGTTCGGGTGCGTCAGCTTGATAAGCCGGGAAATGCACGAAATCGGCTCACTGCACTGCCCGCCCTCTGCGCCGTGCGGGTGGCCCCGCCCGTGGGAAGCGTCTTCGCGATCTGCCTTGCGCTCCCGGCGGTCTCGCCGCATCCTCGCACCCGACACGCCGCTCCTGACACGCCATATCAAGGAACCCAGTCAACTCGGCCCATGCCCGAACTCGTCGAAAACCTCACCGCGTTTCCCGGTATCAGCGTCCAATACGATACCGCCGCCAATCCATTCTTCCGGCCGATCGTGGTCGAGGCTCTCGACAAGATCAACTCCTGCGCCGCGGGGAAGCAGCTCCTCAAGAACATCGCTGCAGCAACGCCTGGGTCACGCGCTGATTTTCCGCAGGGAGTCAACGTGATGGTGATGCCCCAGCCGGTTTCCTTCGTCATGTCGGGGTACAAGCAGGCATGGGTGCCTGGGGGCGGGATGTCGAAGACGCTGGAGCCGTCTCCAGACCCGCGCCATGTCGCCGCCAATGGGTGTCCGTTTTACATCCTGGGCGGGAGCCTGAACGCGGCGAAGGACCCGTCAGCGTCCACCAACAAGCAGGGATCGGTGTGCAAGATGCTGTTTACGAACGTGCAGGTCGTCACCACCAACGGAGAGAAGACGCAACCCTACATCGTGCTTGCGCATGAGCTGATACACTCCTGGCACTGCCTGACCGGGATCAAGAAGGACGGCCCTGATGAGGAGGTGTGGACGACGGGAATCGGCAAGTACGCGTCCGAGCCTCTCTCCGAGAACGTGATTCGTGGGCAGCTCGGCCTGCAGCTGCGGACCATCTACTAACGGGCTATCCATCTCAACTTTTCGCCGACGGTCATGCGCCTGTCGGAGCGGTCGCACATTCCTCCCCATGGCATCGTCCACCGTTGTCGAATTCTCTTCTCGATCGGTTACTCGCCCTCGCCTATGGCGCATGCCGGGTGGTGCGTTGCGTCCTCGCTCTGTGTCTGTACAACGTGCGGCCAGGCGACTCCGGTCACCAGTTGGACCCGGATTGA
>DATNDS010000024.1:0-6613 GCA_035553215.1 Gemmatimonadaceae bacterium | reverse complement strand
GAAGTTGAAGCCCACGGCCCCCGCCTCGATAGCGCCCGCTGCCGTGGCGGCGGCGTCCTCGGGGCGCGGGCCGTAGCCGGCCTCGAGATCGGCGGTGACGGGCACGCGTACGCTCCGCGCGATGCGCGCCACGGCCGCGAGCATCGTCTCGCGCGACACGCGCTCGCCATCGGGATAGCCGAGCGACCAGGCCACGCCCGCGCTGGTTGTGGCGATTGCGGGGAAGCCGGCCTCCTCGATGATGCGCGCGCTGGCGGCATCCCAGGCGTTGGGCAAAATGAGCGGCGCGAGCGGCGGGTGATGCATGGCCCGCAGTCGCTCGGCCAGCGCGGCTTGGCCCGCGGCCTGGTTCGCCACGGCCTGGTTCCCCGCGACGCCCTGCTTCTCGTCGCCCTGCCTCTCGCCGGTCATCGGTTCTTCATTCCCGCGGCTGCCTCGGTGCTCGTCGTGGCGCAGTCACCCTTCAGATAGCGCGCGAAATACGCGTCCGTCTGCTGCTCGATGAGGTGGTAGCTCTGCAGGTTGTACGCCGCACCGTGCGCGCCGGGCGGATAGATGCGAAGATCAATGTTGCGGTTCGCGTTGGTGGCCGCGGTGAGCAATTGCATCGTGTTTCGCGGGTGCACGTTGTCATCCATCATGGAGTGGATGAGCAGGAGATGGCCGGTGAGCGCGGCCGCGTGGCGAACCGCGGAGCTCGAGTCGTACCCCGCGGTGTTGTCCGGCAGGAGTCCCATGTAGCGCTCGGTGTAGATGGTGTCGTACAGCCGCCAGTCGGTGACCGCCGAGTTGGCGACGCCCACGGTGAAGATATCGGGATACATCTCCATGGTGTACACGGTGCTGTAGCCGCCGTAGCTCGTGCCCGTGATGGCGATGTGCTTCGCGTCCACCCAGGGCTTCGTCGCGAGATAGCGCGCGGCTTCCGCGAAGTCGTGGCTCTCCCACTTGCCCAGGTGCTCGTAGACGACCTTCATGAACGCTCTGCCGTAGTTGTTCGTGCCGCGGTTGTTCACGCCGACCACGATGTATCCCTCCTGCGCCAGCCACTGCGTGAAGCCGCTCCCGTCGAACCGGTCGTAGACCTGTTGCGAGCCCGGGCCGCCGTACACGGCGAAGATCACGGGATACTTCCGCGTGGAGTCGAAGGGCACCGGCTTCACGATCGACGCGTCGATGCGCGCGCCGTCGGATGCCGTGAAGGTGAACAGCTCGGGCGTGGAGTACGCGTGCGACGCGAGCCACTCGCTGCTTTCCGCGTTCTTCTCGAGCGTGCGCAGTTTTCGTCCCGCCGTGTTCCAGAGCTCCACCTGCCTGGGCTCTGTGGTGGACGACCAGCGATCGATGTAGTAGCGCGCGTTGGGCGACATGTCGATGTCGTGCGTGCCCGCGGTGGTCGTGAGCTGCTTCTGTCCCGTGCCGTCGAAGTGAATGGAGTAGAGCTGGCGCTGCAGCGGTGAGGCCTGCGTCGAGCTGTAGTAGATGATGCCCCGCTTCGTGTCGATGCCCTCCACGCGGGTGACGCTCCACTTGCCGTGCGTCACCTGCTGGATGAGGCGGCCGGAATAGTCGTAGCGGTAGATGTGCTGCCAGCCGTCGCGGTCCGAGATCCAGAGAAATTCGTGCGACCCGGCCGGGAAGGTGAGCATGTCCTGCACGCCGGCGTAGAAATCGTAGACATCGATCCACGTGTTTGACGTCTGCGTGAGCACGAGACGGCGGCCGCCGGTGTTCACGTCGAAGAAGAACAGCTTCATCTCGTTCTGCTTGCGATTGAGCGTGACCACGGCGAGCGAATCGGGACGGCTCGTCCAGTAGATGCGCGGAATGTAGAAATCCCCATGCTCGCCGGTGTCGAGCCAGATCTGGTGTCCGGTGTGCACGTTCACCACGCCCACGCGCACCGTGGCGTTGGAGTCGCCCGGCTGCGGAATGCGCAGCGAGTCATACGCCGGGTGCGCGCCGGAAAAGTTGCTGAGCTGAACTATCGGTTCGTCAGCCTCGTTCAACTGCCAGTACGCGATGTAGCGGCTGTCGGGCGACCAGTTCCACGCCTGCGCCATGCCGAACTCCTCCTCGTACACCCAGTCGAAGTGTCCGTTGAAGAGCGTTGGCGTGGCATCGTGCGTGAGACGCGTCTCGCGCTTGAGCGCGAGATCGTACACGAACATGTCGCCGTCGCGTTCATAGCCGAGCATGGAGCCGTTGGGCGACAGCTCGGCGGTGCGCGCGTTGCGGGCCGCGAGCTGCAGCGAGTGATCGGCGAGCGTGTACACGTAGTAGCTGGACGTGCCGGAGCGGCGGTACAGCCGCTTGAATCCGGTCTGGAAGACCAGGTGCTTCGAGTCCTTCGCCCACTGGAAGGAGTCGTACGTAAACGGCGCGCTGGTATCGGGAAAGGTGAGGCCGGCGGCGTTGAAGAGCAGGGTGTCGCTGAGCGTGGCGGGATCGAAGCGGCGGATCACCTGCTGGTTCGACTGGGGATCGGTTTCGATATAGGAGAAGCGATTGCCGCTGTCGATCCAGTTCACGTCGCGCGGACCCGAGCGGCCGTTGAGCACGCTGGACGACTGCAGGGCCTGGTCGAGGTCGGTGAATCGCGCTTTCTGCTGTGATGACGCGACGGCGGGAAGCGCGAACAGCGAGGCGGTGAGCAGCGCGGTCGCGAAACGCACAGGCATGGGGATACACTCTTTGGAAAGGGACACGGGCAGAGGGACGGAGAATTTCTATGCGGATGCTCCGGGCGACGCCAGTGGACGCGTTCCGCCGGCGGCCCGCGGGCCATGGCGCAGGGTGATCGTCGACGCACCGTGATGGTGGGCGCAGCGTGATCGTGGACGCAGCGTAATCGTGGCGCTCTTGCGGGCCCGGCCGTATGTTGGGCCGTTGAACTCCGGCCCGCGGAGGCCTGCCATGACGACAGCCGAACATCCGGCGTACGCACCGACGTCCGCGCGAAAGCCCGACGATCAGGAAATTGACGTCTACGGGCTCACGCATCCTGGAAAGGTCCGGCAGACGAATGAGGATCACTTTCTCATCTGTTCGCTGCGCAAGCAGTTGACCGTGCACCTCACGAGCCTGCCGGACACCGAGTCACTGACCAGGGGTCCGGAACGGCTGGCCTTTCTCGCCATGGTGGCCGATGGCGTGGGCGGCGGTGCGATGGGTGAGGAGGCGAGCCGCCTCGCGCTCGAAGCCATCATGGAATACGTCAATCACGCCACGGCGTGCTTCTACGCCGCCGACACGAAGGATGACGAGGTGTTCGCGAACGCGCTGCGCGAAGCGGCCATGGCGAGCCACGCGCACCTGCTGCAGTGCGCGGAAACCGATCCCGATGCGCGCGGCATGGCGACGACGCTCACGCTCTGGCTGGGGCTCTGGCCGCGCGCGTACCTGCTTCAGGTGGGCGACAGCCGCTGCTATCTGCTGAGCAAGGGCGAGCTCCGACAGATTTCGCGCGACCAGACCATGGCGCAGGAGCTGGTGGATCTGGGCGTGCTGGCCAAGGCCGACGCCTCGCGCACGCCCTGGGCGCATACGCTGTCGAGCGCCATTGGCGGCGAGCAGACGGCTCCCATCGTCACGCGCATGGATCAGGAGTGGGGCAACGTGGGTCTCCTGTGCAGCGATGGACTCACCCGGCACGTGTCGGACGAGCGCATTCGGGAACGGCTGCTTGCCATGACGTCGGCGAAGCAGGTGTGTGAAGCGCTGCTGCAGGACGCGCTGGACGCGGGCGGCCGCGACAACATCACAATTCTGGTGGGGCGCACCGGAGCGCGCGAGAGCGACACGACGTGACCGCCTGACGATCCCGGAGACCCGTTGGCGAGGGCCTCCCGGGGAGCGCCGGATGTAACCCGTTGGGCCTCACGGCGTCCTACTGGTATGGAACCAGACGCCTCCCTGCCCACGGAGACCGCTTCGGCGCGTCCCTGGTGGTCCGACGGAAGCAACGCGATACCCATACTCGCGGTGCTTTACGCCCTGGCGTACATCATGTACCGGGGCGGCGGCGGCGGTGAGGATCTGATCGGCCGCATCATCGCGCACCTGCTCTTCCTCCCGCTCAATCTGGCGACGGCCGTACTGGCGTGGCGCGCGTCGCGGCTGGCCGGCGTGGACGCGCGCACCAGGCGTGCGTTGCAGCTCATGACGGCCGCCTTTGCCTGCGTGCTCGCCGGCAACGCGGTGTCGTTCTACCTGGGCATGGTGCTGAACGGCGATCCGGGAGCGAGCTGGACCAACATCTTCTACTTCCCGTTCTATCCGCTGATCCTGCTCGGCCTGCTGGCGTTCCCGCTCACGCGGCGCGAGCAGCACGAGCACCGGAAATTCATGTTCGATGCGGCGGTCGTCCTCCTGGCCAGCGGCCTCGCCATCTGGTACCTGGTCGTCCGCCCCACGGTCGTGACGGAGCAGCTCACGCCGATGGGCAGCGCCATCGCGCTGGCCTATCCGCTGGGCGACCTGCTCGTGTTGCTTGGTCTCACGACGTTTCTGCTGCGCCGCCCGCGGGAAAGTCGCGGCGGATCGCGCGCCATCCTGGTGGCCGGCTTCATCGTGTACTGCGTGTGCGACCTGGCTAATGATCTCGTCGTGCTCAAGCTCGGCTGGGCCGGACTGAACTGGACCGATCTCACGTACCTGGTGGCGTACTGCCTGTTGATTCTGGCGCTGTCACGGTTCGAGTGGCCGCGCGAGGCGCTGGCGGCTGCCGACAATGCGGCGGCGGTCACCACGCAGCCGTTCAGCCCCCTGCCGTACGCCGCCATCCTGATGGACTGCGTGCTCGTACTCTTCGTGGCGCATCGCCAGTGGTCGGAACCGCTGGCGGTGCTTTCCGTCGGCACGCTTGGCGCCATGCTGATCGTCGTGTTCCGTCAGG
The DNA here is from genome assembly GCA_035553215.1 of Gemmatimonadaceae bacterium. Taxonomy (GTDB): domain Bacteria; phylum Gemmatimonadota; class Gemmatimonadetes; order Gemmatimonadales; family Gemmatimonadaceae; genus JADGGM01. The sequence continues at coordinate 1,716 of DATNDS010000024.1, read as the reverse complement.
TGGCGGCCGTGCAGGAGAATGCGGAGCTGATCTCGGAACGCGCCACGCGCCAGGTCGAAGCGCGCTTCCGCGCGCTCGTGCAGCACTCATCGGACGTGATCATGATCGTGAATGGCGCCGGCGTCATCACGTACATGAGCCCCTCGGTGGAGCAGATTCTGGGCTACGCGGCCGATGCGATGATGGGCAAGTCGCTCGACGGTTTTCTCGATGAGGCGTGCGGTGCGGCAGCGTCGCATCTCATTGCCTCGGCGTCGGCGCAGCCCGGCGTCACCGCGCCGGTGGAATGGCGGATGCGGCATCGCAGCGGCCACTGGCTGCACGTCGAGATCGTAGCCACGAACCTGCTGCACGAGCCCACCGTGCGGGGCATCGTGCTCAACGCGCGCAACATCAACGAGCGCAAGGCGCTCGAAGCGCAACTCGTGCACCAGGCGTTCCACGATCCGCTCACCGGCCTCGCGAACCGCGTGCTCTTCCTGGACCGCGTGAGTCACGCGCTCACCATGGTGCGCCGCCACGATCAGATGCTGGCCGTGCTCTTCGTGGACCTGGATGGCTTCAAGACGATCAACGACAGTCTGGGCCATCTGGCCGGCGACCGGCTGCTCGTGACGGTGTCGCAGCGGCTGCTCACGTGCGTGCGCGACTCGGATACCGTGGCGCGTCTTGGCGGGGACGAGTTCGCGCTGCTCATTGAGGATTCCACGGACAACGACGCGGCTACGGTGGTGGCGGAGCGCGTGGCCGCGGCCGTGCGCCATCCGATACAGCTCGAAGGCCGCGAAGTGTTCATGACGGCGAGCATTGGCATCGCGACGGCCTGCGGCGAGGGAACGGGATCCGACCTGCTGCGCAATGCGGATGTCGCGATGTACGTGGCGAAGGCCAGCGGCAAGTCGCGCTACGAGCACTTCGCCGAGGAGATGCACGGCAAGGCGCTGGAGCGCCTCGAGCTGCAGGGCGAATTGCGACGGGCGCTGGACCGTGGCGGAGAATTCACACTGCTCTATCAGCCCATTGTCGAACTGCAGACGGGCGAGGTGACGGGCGTCGAGGCGCTGGTGCGCTGGCTGCATCCGGAACGTGGCACGCTCTCGCCGCTGCAGTTCATTCCGCTCGCGGAAGAGACGGGGCTCATCGTGCCGCTGGGCCGCTGGGTGGTGCGCGAAGCCTGTCGCCAGGCGCAGCTCTGGCAGGGCAGCGGCAGCCCGGAGCGGTCGCTCACGCTCACGGTGAACGTGTCCGGGTACCAGTTGCAGCACGAGGGCGTGGTGGACGATGTGCGTGATGCGCTCGCGGACAGCGGACTCGATCCCCGCCATCTCGTGCTCGAGATCACCGAGAGCGTCCTCATGCAGGAGAACGAGATGATCCTCAAGCGGCTGCGCGCGCTCAAGGATCTCGGCGTGCGACTGGCCATTGACGATTTTGGCACCGGCTACTCGTCGCTCGGGTATCTGCAGCGGTTCCCGATCGACATCCTGAAGATCGACAAGGCCTTCGTGGACGACATCGGGAGCACCGGTGCGGAGCCGGCGCTCGTGCGGGCCATCATCGCGCTGGGCGAGACGCTGCGTTTGCAGACCATTGCCGAGGGCATCGAGCTGCAGCAGCAGTGGGACGGGCTGCATCGATTGGGCTGCCAGATGGGGCAGGGCTATCTCTTCGCGCGCCCGGTACCGGTGGCGGAGATCGGGATGCTGCTGGGTGAGG
>DATNDS010000023.1:0-2535 GCA_035553215.1 Gemmatimonadaceae bacterium | reverse complement strand
GATGCGCTGCGCGTTGGCCGGGCTGATGCCGAGTGTCGCCTTGCCGTACGGCTTGAGCGGGAGCCCGTGCCCCGTGAGCCGCTTCCACGTCGTGCCGCCATCGGTGGACTTCCAGATGCCGCTTCCCTTGCCGCCGCTCTCACGCCCCCATGTGTGGATCTCGATCTGCCACGTGGTCGCGTAGAGCGTGCGCGGATTCCCCGGGTCGAGGATCACATCCACCGCGCCCGTCGAGTCGTTCACGAACAGCACCTTCTCCCACGTCTTACCGCCGTCAGTCGTGCGGAAGACGCCGCGGTCGGGCTGCGGCCCGTACGCTGTGCCGAGCGCCGCGACGTACACGCGATCGGGGTCGCGCGGATCGATGGCGATGCGCGAGATGCGCCCGGTGTTCTCGAGCCCGATGCGCGACCACGTCCTGCCGGCGTCGGTGGAGCGGAACATCCCCCAGCCGACCGAGATGTGGCTGCGGATGTACGGTTCGCCAGTGCCGACGTAGACGACGTCGGGATCACCCGGCGCGACGGCAATCGCACCGATCGACTGGACCGGCTGGTCGTCGAAGATCGCCTTCCAGTGCGCGCCGCCGTCGGTGCTCTTCCAGACGCCGCCACTCGCCGCGCCGGCGTAATACGTGTTGGGATCGCCCGGCACGCCTGCAATGGCGTCGGTGCGATTCCCCTCCGGGCCGATGAACCGCCACTCGAGCGCGGACAGGAACGTGCTGTCGGGCGCCGAGCCTCGCATCGCGGCGACGACCGACCGAGTCTTCGGCGCGTCCTTGGTGCGCGCCTGCTTCTGGGCGCCGGCGAAGGAGGGGGCGAAGGCGACGGCGGCCAGGAGCGGCATGATCGTCGCCAGGCGGAGCGCGGCGCGACGGAAGGACGTCATGGAGCGGACCTCGGCGGAAGGCGGAAGAGAGCGGCCGGCGCTCACATATGCGCTACGACGGCGGCGCGGCGCAAGGGCAAGGGAGCGTCGCAACAGTTCCTCCACAGCCCAACGAATTGACAAGGCCACCGTCATGCTCTGACGGTGGCCTTGTTGGAGTACTGGACGCATTGTCGCGCCGGTCAGGAGATCGGAGCTACGTGTGCGCAGCCGCGAACTGCTTCATCCACTCTTCCTGACGCGTCTTCAACTCGGCGGGTGTCAAATCTTCCTTTCGCGTGGCGATGGTCCAGCGATAGCCTTCCGGGTCCACGAAGGTGCCGCACCGATCTCCCCAAAACTGATCCGCCATCTCGCCCATGCCGCCCGGTGCCACCTTGGCGCCAGCCTTCAACGCACGATTGAACAACGCGTCGCAATCGGGCACGTAAATCCAGAGCGATGCAGGCGAGCCACCATGATCCCTGGGAGTGTTTCCGCCCATCATGTCGTCGTTGAGCATGACGAGTGAATCGCCGATGCGGACCTCGGCGTGCAGGATCTTCCCGTCCGGTCCCACCGCCCGCGCCACTTCGTCGGCGCCGAGGGCTTTCTTGTAAAACTCGATCGCCGCGGCGGCATTCGCCATGGTGAGTTGCGGCGTCACGGTGTGAAAGCCCGCGGGAACCGGATTCTTTGCCTTTGCCATGTGTGCCTCCTGGTAATGACCCTGAATCTGCATGCTGGCGCGGACCGGGCGGCGAGGCAAGCTCCGCCGCGCAATCGTGACAAGGGCCTGCCCGCTGGGGTCGCACGTCTGAATTGGCGTCGTCTCATTCGCGACGTGCCAGCACCCGAGGGAGTCCGTCGTGAAGAGCAACGCGAGCACCATGCCGTTACGCGCGAAACTGCCAGTAGATATACCAGTCGCCAGATAGCAGCAGGCGTTACTACACCGCCCTACGTTGACCTCAGCGCCCGGCGCGCGCGCTGCGCATACGGTGCTGCGTCGCAGGCGTCGTACAGCTCGACTGCGATCTGCAGCTGTCGTCGCCCGCCATCCACGTCACGGAGACGTCGCCCGAGCTCGTAGTGCGCGTCCGCCAGCATCAGGCGTGATCCCTGCTGCTCCGCGAACGCGATGCTCTGATCGAAGAGTGCCCGCGCTTCGCTCTCAGAGCCATCCTCCCACCGACACTCTGCCATCGCCAGGATCGCCGCCGCGCGATACGTCGCACGTCGCTTCATTGCGCGCAGTCCCGTTGCCGCGTGGCGCTTCGCGCGCCGCAGGAACCTTCGCCTGGCGGACGGATCTGCAGTCTGACGCGCAATATCGATGTATGCGCGCGCGAGCAGCGGATAGACACGCGGGCTGAGAAAATCCGCACGAAGATGAAAGCGCCGGCGGAGATGCACACACGACTCGAGGTATTCGATCGCGGGCGCCAGCTCACCTCGCGCGAAGTGGCAGTGCCCGAGCAAGAGCCGCACCCACGCACGCTGGAGGGGATCGCCGATTCGCTCGGCGGCCTGAAACGCCTCGAGGACCTTGGGCAGCCCCCGCTCGTTGCCGAGATCCACGAGCAGCATGCCGTGCTTCATCGACACCGGGGTCGACACCGCCAGCGCGCCAACCCGCTCGATGATTTCCAGCCCTTCCTGCGC
>DATNDS010000022.1:0-45555 GCA_035553215.1 Gemmatimonadaceae bacterium | reverse complement strand
CAGCGCCGCGTCGGCGCCCACCGGGAGGTCGGTGACGAGAATGCCGGCTGCTCCGGCGCGAGCCCCGCGCTCCAGGGCATTGGGACCTGCCGCGAGCAGCGGATTGAGATAGGTGAAGAGCACGACGGGCACCGACAGCTGCGCCTCCGCCAGAAGTTCCAGCGCACCGTCGAACGTCATGCCGAGCGCAAGCGCGCGCTGTGAACTCGCCTGGATCACCGGCCCGTCCGCCAGCGGGTCGGAAAACGGAATGCCGACCTCGATGATGTCCGCGCCGGCGGCGGCCGCCCCGCGCAGCAGCGCGAGCGATCGCGCGCGGTCCGGATGGCCGGCCGTCGCATAGACGACGAGCGCCGTGCGACGGTCGGCATGCAGCGCGGCGAATCGCCGCACGAACAGGTCAGGCGAAGTAGTCGCTGACACGAATGCCGTAGCGCTCAGGGTCGGTCACCTTGATGATCGTTCGCTTGAATGTTCCCGAGTCGTCGCGTTCCATGAGATCCACCAGCGTTCCGGGAAACAACGTGTTGCCGCGCTCGTCGCTGACGATCTTGACGACGGGTCGCGCCACCGCATCGCCCGATCCGTTCGTGGCGTAGACGATGGCGAGTTCCAGGGTATCGAGCACGAGGAATGTACCCACGGGATAGTGGCCCACGAGACTCATGAAGGCCTTGACGATGACCGGATCCATCCCGCGCCGCGGGTTGCCACGCAGCTCCTGCAGCGCATCGGCCGGCGATGCTGGCGACTGATAGATGCGCCGCGAGGTTGCCGCATCGAAGGCGTCCGCGACGGCGACGATCTTGCTGAAGATGGCCATCTCGCGGGGCCGCACATGATGGGGATAACCACTCAAATCCGTCTTCATGTGGTGTTCAAACGCCACGATGATCGCGCGATACGGCACCTCGGTATGGCTGCGCAACTTGAACAGCTGCAGCGCACCCAGCCACGGATGCGCCGCGATGGCGCGCCAATCCTCCTCGGACAGATCCGCCGGCTTGTTGAGGACCTCGATCGGCACGCGTGCCTTGCCCAGGTCGTGCATGAGCGCCGCCACGCCAAGGTCGTAGAGCTGCAGCCGCGTGAGTCCCAGCTTGCGACCCAGCGCCACGGAGAAGATGCACACGTTCACGCTGTGGACGAACGTGTATTCGTCATAGTCGCGCAGCGTCGTGAGCCCCAGCAGCGACGTTTCCTCATTGAGAATCTGGTCCACGATGCCCTGCACCACGCGCTTGATCCGCTTGATGCTCGTACTGCGCCCCATGCGCACCGAATTGATGACTTCCTTGGTGACCGACACCGACTGCGCGTAGGTACGCTTGGCCGCCGCGCGGGCCCGCTCGAGCTCGTCCTCATCGGTCGCGGGCGGCGGACCGAGATCGAATACCGACACCGACGCGTCGGCGAGTCTGGTGGCCAGCGACTCGAGGCGCTCGTCATCGGAGCCGGAGGCAGGGGCCTGCAGCAGCGTGAGAAACACGACCCAGTCGCGCGTCGTCGAGCCATCCGCGACCCGGCACAATCCGACGCCGCTCTCCCGGAACACCGAGATGATGCGCGTGAAGCTTGCGTACGTGTCCAGTTCGAGTCGCAGGCGCGTGCCGTTGACGAAGATGAATTCGCCCGCCACCCGAATGTCGAGTTCTCCCTCGCGGCGAATGAGCGCCGTGGCCTGGCGCAGCACTTCCTCGATCGTCTTCTGCACCACCGGGTTGTCCGGCGGATACAGTTTGACGGAGCGCAGCGCACCGTGCGCCGCGAAGAGCAGATCGCGCCCGACCTTGCGCAGATACCCATCGCTGCTGCGCTCGCCCACCTCCTGCGCGGGCGGACCGGGTGGCGCCGGTATCGTCGCATTCGTCATGCGTCGCCCTCGCGCAGCGCGCGATTGACGGCGCTTCGCACGCGCGGATCCTTGTCGCCGGCGGCGCGGCGCAACACCTCGAGGGCACTCTCGCTGCCGATGCGGCCGAGCGCCATGGCCGCGCAGGCCCTGATGTCCGGCTCCACTTTGCGTCGCAGCAGCGAGCCGCGTGCATTGAGCAGTGCATCCAGGGGATCCACGCCGGCGTCGCCCGCCAGGAGCGCGTACGCTTCGAACCGGGCCATCTTCTCCGTGAGATCGGCCGCGCGCGCGGTCGTGCCTTTCACCACGCTCTCGATTCTGCCCAGCGCGCTGCGATGCCCCGCCTGCCCGACCGCCCGCACCGCCGTAACGCGGATGTCCCGATCCTCATCATCGAGGGCATTCTCGAGAATGCGCATGGCGCCCGGGGATCCGATCCCCGCGAGCGCCGCGGCGGCCGCCTGTCGCACTTCGAGGGCGCCCGATCCCATGACCTTCGCGAGCTGGCCGACCGCCGCCGGCGTCTTGAGTTCAGCGGCACGCCGCATGGCCTCGATCGCCACGGCCACGTCATCGGAAAGCATCAGCTTGAGCAGCTCGCCGGTGTGCGAGGCCGCGAGTCGCGTCGCGGCGCTCTCGAGCACTTCACGCAGCTCGCGGCGGCGCACCTGCTTCAGCCATCCCAGCACCAGCCCGAGCGTGGACGGCAGGAGTTGCGCAAAGAGCGCATCGAGATCCTCGTGTGCCGGGAGCACGGCGGCGTCGTCCAGCGACTGCAGCAGCTGGGGCAGCACCCCCGCCGCGCTGATGGCCTCGGGAAGCCGGCCCAGTCGGTCGACCACGTCGGGCGGCAGGTCGGCATGCCGCCTGGGAAGCGCCTCCGCCTCGCGCAGCATGTAGGCCACCGACGCGTAGTCGGCGGCCGAGAGCATGATCGGCAGGAAGCTCTCGAGGATCTCGCACACCTCGCGGCGAACGTGCGGATCGGACTGCGTCTCGAAAATATCGAGCACGATCGCCAGGACGTTGGGCCGCGGATTCTCATGCTGATCACGCTGAATCGCCGTGTGGAGATACTCGATTTCCGCTTCGTCCAGGAAGTAGAGGGCGGCATCGAGGTCCTCCATGCGGACGATGCCCGCGCGCTGCGCGACCTCCTCCGTTTCGGCGCGAATGTCCACCAGCGGCAGCTGCCTGGTCTGGGATGCGGCATCGTCCGCCTGGATGGGAACGACACCATCCAGTCCGACATCGACATACCGATAGCGCAGGAACGTGAATTCCTGCTCCCAGAGGAGCGTGAGCAGATCGTCCTCGTCTGGCGCAGCCTTGCGCACGCGCTGCAGGATGTCGAGCAGGGCCGCGCTCTCTGCTCCCTCGAATCCCTGCTGCACCGTCAGCTCCCGCAGCCCGTCCTTGAAGAACACCCAGGGCAGGCTCTCGGTGCGCGACGTGTCGTGCAGCACCACGCGCCCCATCCACGTGAATTCCGATTCGCCAATGCCGAGCACGAGCTCCGATGTGTGCGCCCAGATGGGGACGAAGGATGCCTGGAACTGTTCGATTGCGCGCTGGTAAATGGGGTTGTTGGGCAGATAGAGCTGGTGCGTCTTGACCGCACGCGCCGTGCAGCGCAGGAATTCCTCCACGAGCGCGACCGGGAACGGTGGTTCCGGGATCGTGTCTTCGAGCTGCGGAGCAGGCGCCGTGCCGGGCAGCGTCACCGCACGCGCTCCTGCATCTCGCTCACCTGCACGACGTCCTTGTCCCCGCGCCCGCTGATGCACACCAGCACCGGATCGGATGCGGCCCACCGACCGCGCTGTGACGCGACCCATGCCACGGCGTGGGCGCTCTCCAGCGCGGGAATGATCCCTTCCAGCCGGCTGAGCAGGGCAAAGCCGTCGAGCGCCTCCCGATCGGTCACAGACACATACGTTGCGCGGCCGCTGTCCTTGAGAAAACTGTGCTCGGGACCGACGCCCGGATAATCCAGTCCGGCGGAGATCGAATGTGCGGGGTGTACCTGGCCATGCGCATCCTGCAGCAGGTAGCTGAGCGACCCATGCAGCACGCCCGGCGTGCCGCGTGCGAGCGATGCGGAATGGCGATCGCTCGCCAGTCCCTCGCCGGCCGCTTCGACGCCGACGAGCTCCACAGCCGTCTCGGGAATGAAGTCGTGAAAGATTCCGATCGCGTTGGATCCGCCACCGACGCAGGCGACGACGGTCCGCGGCAGCCGTCCGGCCAGCGCCAGCATCTGTGCGCGCGATTCGCGGCCGATCACGGCCTGGAACTCGCGCACCATGTACGGATACGGCGCCGGCCCCACCACCGAGCCGATGATGTAATGGCTGTCCGTCACATTCGTTACCCAGTCGCGGATGGCTTCATTCGTGGCATCCTTGAGCGTGCGCGTGCCGGACGATACCGGCCGCACCTCCGCCCCCATCAACTGCATGCGGAAGACGTTGAGCGCCTGGCGCCGCATGTCTTCCTCACCCATGTACACCACGCACTGCAGGTCGAACTTCGCGCAAACCGTGGCGGTGGCCACGCCGTGCTGGCCGGCGCCGGTCTCCGCAATGATGCGGCGCTTGCCCATGCGCCGGGCCAGGAGTACCTGCCCAAGCGTGTTGTTGATCTTGTGCGCGCCCGTGTGATTCAGGTCCTCGCGCTTGAGATACACGCTCGCACCCACGAGAGCCGACAACCGGCCCGCGTGGCTCACTGGAGAAGGACGACCCACATAGGTGGAGAGCAATCCTTCGAACTCGGCCCGAAAGGCCGGATCGCGCGTCGCGTCGCTGAACGCTTCCTCCAGCGCGGCCAGCGCCGGGATGAGCGTTTCGGGAACGTACTTGCCGCCGAATGCCCCGAAGCGCTCCGGCGGCGTGATCAGACTGCTGCTCATGGCTCTCCAGTCGCCTGTCGCACGGCCGCCGCGAAGGCGCGCATGCGATCGTGATCCTTGATGCCCGGGGCGCGCTCCACACCGGACGAGACGTCCACCACGCCGGGCGACAAGACGCGCACCGCCGTGGCGACCGAGTCCGGATCCAGACCGCCCGCGGCAATGAACAGGGCATGGCGCGGCCGCTGCGCCCCGGCGGCCAGGCGCCAGTCGAATGGCGTCCCGGTCCCACCGCCTCTGCCCTCCGTGAAACTGTCGAGCAGCACGCCATCTGCGACGCCGTCCAGCGTCGCGACGGCGGCGAGCGATGTCGCGTCCCGCACGCGCACCACGGCCCACACGGGGAGCGCGAGCCGCTGGCGCAGCGCGCGGACGCGCCCGGCGGTCACGCCGCCATGCAACTGCACGATGTCCAGGGCTGCATCGTGCGCGGCCCGAGCGATCTCATCGTCCGTGTGCTCCACGAACACGCCGACGCGGGCGGCGGCCCCGCGCGCGGCCGCCAGCACGGAGGCCGCGCGCGCTGGGCTCACCTGCCTCGCCCCAGCCGCGAAGATGACCCCGACATACGCGGCACCCAGCGAGACGGCCAGTGCGACGTCCTCCTCGCGCGTCATCCCGCAGAACTTGATGTCAACGCGCACGGCTGCTCCGGGGCACGCCGATGAAGGCGCGCAGCGCCTGCTGCGGCTCCGGTGACGCCGACAACACCGATCCGATCAGCACCGCGTCGGCTCCCCCACTGGCCGCCCGCTCGACGTCAGCACGGGCCATCATGCCGCTCTCGGAGATCGCAATGCAGGCACCGGGCACGCGCGGTAACAAGCGGTCGCCCGTCGCCGCGTCAATGTGCAGCGTCTCGAGATCGCGGTTGTTGACACCAATGACGTGCGCGCCGGCTGCCAGCGCACGATCCAGTTCGGCGTCGCTGTGCACTTCGACGAGCGGCTCGAGACCGGCGGCGCGCGCGCTTCGCACCAGCTTCTCCAGCTCTTCAGGGGCGAGCGCACGGACGATGAGCAACGCCGCCGCGGCACCGTTGGCGCGCGCCTCGAGCAGTTGCACTTCGTCCACGATGAAATCCTTGCGCAGCACCGGCACGGACACCGCGCCGGTGGCACTCAGCAGGTCATCCAGCGAACCCCCAAAGTGCTCGGACTCGGTGAGCACGGACAGCGCTGCGGCTCCTCCGGCGGCATACGCCGCGGCCTGATCCCGCGCCGACAGCGCCGCGTTGATCTCGCCGCGCGATGGGGATCGTCGCTTGACCTCGGCAATCAGTGCGACGTCCGAGCGCCGGAGCGCCGCGGCGAACGACGGCGCGGCCGCCGCCGCACCTGCCGCGCGCTCGAGTTGCCGCACCGCCTGAGGGTTCCGCAGCAGCGCGGTGGCGCGCGAGCGGGACTCCGCGATGATGCGGCCGAGCGTTCCCGCCGGCGGTGCCCATTGCTGCCTGGATACTTGCACTTCGGGTAATCTTCGGCTAGAGTGCATTCGGCTTCCGTTCGGTACCGGGCGACTGATGTGCCCGCCCGATCCTTCCCCCGGCATGGAGCTGGAGATGACGCTCACACGGCGACAGCGCGAAATCCTGGATTTCCTCACCGGGTACGTGGACGGAAACGGCTACGCGCCCAGTTTCGAGGAAATCGCCCGACGGTTCAACTATACCTCGCTGGCCACAGTCCATGAGCACCTGAGCAACCTCGAACGAAAAGGATACATCAAGCGCTCCTACAACGAGAGTCGCGCCATCGAGATCCTGCCATCCGATGTCTACCCCCGCGGCGTGGAGCTGCCCCTGCTGGGCAGCGTTGCCGCCGGCGTGCCGATCGAGGCGCTCGAAGTGAATGAAACCGTGGTCGTGCCTGAGAGTTTCATTCATCGGGGCGGAAACCACTACGTCCTGCGCGTGCGCGGGAATTCCATGATCGACGAGCAGATTCGCGACGGTGACTTCGTGGTCATCAACGAGCGCCCGGCCGCGGACAATGGCGAAACGGTCATCGCGCTTATCGACAACACCGCGGCAACCGTCAAGAAGTTCTATCGCGAGCGCGATGGCCGCATTCGGCTGCAGCCGGCCAATGAGACGATGCGCCCCATCTACGTCCATGAGAACGACGTCACCATTCAGGGCGTGGTGGTCGGAGTGCTGCGCCGCTACTGATGGGTGTCGTGCGCCTGGGTGGCACGGCGTAGCCGCTCCAGCGCGTCCAGCCCGCGCCCGTCATCCAGGGCCTCCTGCGCCAGGGTGAGCGCGTCCGCGTAGCTGGCACGCGAACCGGCCACGTAAATGGCGGCTGCCGCATTCAACAGCACCGCCCACCTGGCGCCGCCGTGGCGTCGTCCGCGCAATACATCAACGATGGCGCTCGCATTGTCTGCCGGCGTTCCGCCGGCGAGTTCCTCCGCTGTTGCGTTGCCCATCCCGAATTGCTCCGGGTCGAGCGTCCAGCTCTGGACCGCCCCATCGCGAACTTCGTGCACATGCGTGCAGCCCAGCGGGGAGATCTCGTCCAGCCCGGGCTCGCCGTACACCACCATGGCGTGCCGCGCTTCCAGCGCCGCCAGCGCGCCGGCAAGCAGTGGCAGTCGCGTGTGGTCGGACACGCCCACCACCTGCCGCCCCGCGCCGGCAGGATTCGCGAGGGGACCGAGAATGTTCATGACCGTGCCAATGGCGAGGTCACGCCGAACGGGCCCGACGTGGCGCATGGCGGGGTGCATGATCGGCGCGTACATGAACACGATGCCGGTGTCGTCCAGCACCCGGCGCATGGCGTCCACCGGCATCTCGATCCGCACACCGAGTGCTTCGAGCACATCCGCGCTGCCGCACTGCGAGGTGAAGGAGCGGTTGCCGTGCTTCGCGATGCGCACGCCGGCGCCAGCTGCCAGCAGCGCGGCCGCGGTGGAGATGTTGAACGTCGAGATCGAGCCGCCGCCGGTGCCGCAGGTGTCCACGAGCGACGCCGGGTCGTGAGCGGGCAGCGCCAGCATGGCGCGCCGCAGCGCGCGTGCTCCTCCGGCCACTTCTGCCGCCGTCTCGCCCTTGACGCGGAGCGCCATGAGAATCGCCGCAACCTGCGCCTGCGATGCTTCGCCGCGCATGATGACGTCGAATGCGTCGGCCGTGTCCTGCATGGAGAGCGAATCACCCGCTGCCAGTCGGCGAATCGCCAGGCGCAGCGGATCAGCGGACACCGATGGACTCGAGCAGCCGTTCGGGGAGCACCGCGCGCCACGCGATGAGCGAGATGAGCAGTGCCAGAATGCGCACGCGCTCCACGTCCTCTTCCACGTACACCCCACGAAGGGCGCGGTTCGTGAGATTGAGAACACCCACCAGCTCGTCGTGATACACCAGGGGGAAGCTGATGAAGGATCCCGTCGTGAAGTATTCATCGTGCAGCAGCGGATGCCCCTGCGTCTGCGTGACGTCGGTCACGAGCAGCGGTTCGCGAGTCGCGGCCACCTTGCCGGAGACTCCCTCGCCGATCCGGATCCGCTTGCCCTCGGCGATTTCCGGCGCCAGGCCGGTGGCCGCCGCGATGTAGAGCTCGTTGGCGCCGGGCACACGCAGCACGAGTGAGCAGCGCTGCGCCTGCATGTCATCTCCCACGAGCGCCAGCAGCCCGTCGGCCAGTTGCCTCGGATCGGCGGTGGTGGCATCGAGCGTGAGCACGCGATCAATCAGGTACAGCGTGCGCGTCTTCTGGCGGAGCATCTCGCTGCGACGATGCAGCTCGATGTGCGCCTGCTCCAGCTGGCTCACCGCCGCCGTGACCTGCCCCTCCACGGCCTCCGCGCGACGCGTGGCGCGCCGGGCATCTTCTCGTGCCCGCGCGGCGTCACGCTCCAGCGCAATCAGGCGCTCCGGTGCCACGGCCGCCGTCGCCTGCGGCGTGTTGCGCGCCGCCGCCAATTCCTGCTCGAGCGCGGCAAGCCGCTTCACGTACTCGCCGTGCACGCGCTGCGTGACGTCCTCGAGCGTATGCACGGCCTCGTCGCGCGCGTCGCGCTCGGCGAAGCGCGCGTGCGCCAGCTCGAACAGGGCCGCCGACGGCGCGAAGCGCTCGACCACGCGCGTGCCGAAGAATCGGCGCGACTCGACCAGCAGCAGCGCGGCGGCGAGCGGTCCGTCATGCGTGATGCCACAGATCGCCAGCAGTCCGTCCTCGCCCGATGTCAGCGAGAGGCCGAACAGCCGCAGGTATTCATCCGAGTCGTCGCCGAGATCGGCGAACTGTCCCCCCTTGGCGACCTGCTGGCGCACGCGCGCCGGAAGATGATCGAACGTGGTGTCAATGCGCTCGCGCACGACCTTGTCATCGGCCGGGGTGAGGCGGTCGCGGAAAAGCTGGCGTCGCGCATCGAACGTGAGCAGCGCCAGCCGGGCGGAGCGGTCGACCTCCGCGAGTGCCTCACCCAGCGACACCAGCGCGGCGTCCAGATCGGATGCCGCGCCGAGCGCGTGCGCAAGCGAGGCAAGTGTGCGAGGGGGCATCGTCGCCGAGTCGGGGCGGGTACGGCGGGTGGAGTGGGAAGCGCAATGTAGAGTCGTAGGTGTTGAGCTGTCAATCGGTTCCACCATGCAAGCTTGCTTGACACGGAATGGTGTACGGATATGTTCTCTCACATGCCGGAGCGCATTGTGCAGCTGGTGATGCACTACGATGGGGCGGGGTTCGCGGGGTGGCAGCAGCAACCAGGACAGCGCACCGTGCAGGGCGAGCTCGAAACCGTGCTGGCGCGGCTCTGCGGGACACCGGTAGCAGCCATCGGATCGGGACGGACAGATGCGGGCGTGCACGCGCGAGGACAGGCCGTTGGTGTACGCGTACCGGACAAGTGGACACCATGCGCGTTGCGCCGCGCCCTGAATGCGCTCGTCGCGCACGATCTGTGGATCGCCGCGGCACATGAGATGGTGCCGGCCTTCCATGCGCGGTACAGCGCCGTCTCCCGTCGGTACAGCTATCAGGTTGGTACGGATGCAGGTGCACAATCGCCCTTTCGCCGCCGCTGGGAGCTGAGCGTGCGCCAGTCGCTCGATCGGGCCATTCTCGATGCGGCTGCCCGGGCCCTGCAGGGCGAGCATCGCTTTCTGGCCTTCGCGGTTCACGGAACGGCGCCGGCGCACGACACGCACACATGTCGCGTGCTCGACGCCCGATGGAGTGAGCGGCCGGGCGGGCTCGTGTTCGAGGTCGAGGCCAATCGCTTCCTGCATCACATGGTTCGCTTTCTCGTGGGCACCATGCTCGATGCCGCCGCGGGGCGCCGGGATCCGGACAGCGTCGCCCGGTTGCTCGACGCAGCGGACAATCGGAGCACCTCGGCGCCCGCGCCGGCTCACGCGCTCTGTCTCGATGTCGTTCGTTATCCGGCTGACCTCTATCTGGCATCCGAATGAAAATCTTTCTGGACACGGCGAATCTCGATGAAATCCGCTGGGCGCTGAGCACGGGACTCATTGACGGCGTGACGACGAACCCGGCGCTGCTCGCGCGTGAATGCGTGGAGCGCGATCACCACGAGCATGTCGCGGAACTCTGCCGCATGCTGCCCGGGCCCGTGACGGTGCAGGTCATTTCGGTGGACGTCGAGGGGATGTACCGCGAGGGGAAGGACCTGGCCCGCCTCTCGGATCGGGTGGTCGTGGAAGTGCCCATGATCGAGGAGGGTCTGGTGGCGGCGCGACGCCTCGTGAGCGATGGCGTCGCGATCAATGTCACGCTGGTATTCAGTGCGTCGCAGGCCCTTCTCGCCGCACGGACGGGCGCGAGCTACGTGAGCCCCTTCGTTGGCCGGCTGGACGATGCGGGCACGGATGGCATTGCGGTCGTCGCGGACATCCGCCGCATCTTCGATCATGCCGGTGTGGAGTGCGAAGTGCTCGCCTCTTCGATTCGCACGCCGCGCCGGTTTGTCGACGCCGCCCGCACGGGCGCGGATGTCGTCGCCGTGCCGCCGGCCGTGCTCCGCGCCGCGCTGGTGCACCCATTGACTGACCTCGGCCTCGATCATTTTCTCCACGAATGGAGTCGTCAAATCGTCAAGGCCCGCACGGGACACGCGTGATGTCCCGGATCTGGATGCTTGTTGTGGTGGCGGCGCTGGCGTGCGGTGGTGGATCGCAGGACCGGGAGAGCGGGAGTGGTCTCACAGTCGCCGTGGCTGCCGCGGCGGAGCACGCCCGCGATACGACCATCGATCCACGCCGGCGCACGCTGATCACCCAGGCCGTCAGCGAGGTGTCGCCCACAGTCGTCACGGTGCAGACGCAGATCGTGGAGCACGCCCCTGTCGATCCGTTCGCCGCCTTTTTCGGGCGCCAGAGCGGCGATCGCACACTCCCGGGACTGGGCTCGGGCTTCATCCTCCGTGCCGACGGCGTGATCGTGACGAACGCGCACGTGATCAACGAAGCCAGCTCCATCTCCGTTGCGCTGCGCGACGGCACGACGTATCCGGCGAAGCTGCTTGGCAAGGACGACATCAATGACCTCGCCGTGCTCAAGATCAACGCCAGCAATCTCCCGGTGGCCAGGCTCGGTGACTCGGACAATCTGCTGATCGGCGAATGGGCCATCGCCATCGGAAATCCGTACGGGTTCGTGCTGGGCAATTCCGAACCCAGCGTCACGACGGGTGTGATCAGTGGCACCGGCCGCAACCTCGCGGCGCAGGCGCAGGGCGGCGCCACATACGTGGACATGATCCAGACCGATGCCGCGATCAATCCGGGCAATTCCGGTGGACCGCTCGTGGACGCCGTGGGAGAGGTGATCGGCGTGAACAGCTCCATCTACACGCCCTCGGGTGGCTCGGTCGGCATCGGCTTCGCCATCCCGATCAACCGCGTCAAACGCGTCGCCGAAGATTTGCTGGAACACGGTACCATCCGCCGCCCGTGGCTCGGCATCAAGGAAGTGCTGCCTACCGGCGACAATGCCCGGCAGGTCCTGAGCGCCGGCGTGATCATTCATTCGGTCGTGCCGGGTTCGCCCGCGGACAAGGCCGGGCTGCGCGCCGGCGACCAGTTGCTCAAGGCCGGCGAGCGCACCCTGCGCAACCCGTTCGACTGGGAAGCGGAGATGCTCGAGCTGCGCGTGGGACAGCCAGTGCAGCTCCAGGTACGTCGCACCGGACGCATCTTCACGGCTACTGTCACCGTGGCGGACCTGCCGGAAGTGAGCGCGCCCAAGGTGCAGGTGCTCAAGGAACTCGAACTGGTCACGCTCACGCCCACGATTCGCGCCGAGCGCGGCATCCGCAGCGCGCACGGCGCCGTGATCTACAACGTGAGCCAGAGCGTGGCGGACGAACTGGGCATTCAGAAGGGCGACGTGATTGTGCAGATCAATCGGGTGCCCGTCACGAACGCGCAGGATGTGCAGAAGGCGCTGGAAGCGTTCTCCGGACGCGGCTACATCCGCATGTACTTCGAGCGCGGCGGCGCCATCTACTCCACGGACTTCAGCATTCGATGACGACGGCCTCTTCGCGCTATGCTTCTCCGCTTGCGTCGCGCTACGCATCCGCCGCGATGCTCGAGCTCTGGTCTCCCCATCAGCGTCATGCCCTCTGGCGGCGACTGTGGCTCGCGCTCGCGGAGGCGGAGCGCGAATTGGGCGTGTCGGGTATCTCCGAAGAGGGGCTGGCGCAGATGCGGGCGCATCTCGATGACATCGACTTCGACAAGGCGGCGGCGTTCGAGCGCCGCTTCCGTCATGATGTGATGGCGCACGTGCACGCGTTCGGGGATGTCGCGCCGCTGGCGCGGCCGTTTCTGCACCTTGGCGCCACGAGCGCGTTCGTCACCGACAACGCCGATGTGATCCTCATGCGGCGCGGCCTGGAGCTCCTGCGCGACGCGGTGCTGGATGTGTTCCGCGAGCTGGCCGCCTTCGCCGAGCGCTGGCGCGATGAAGCCGCGCTGGCGTACACGCACCTCCAACCGGCCCAGCTCACCACCGTGGGCAAACGCGCCACGCTCTGGATGCAGGATCTCGCGCTCGATCTGGCGGATCTCGACTACCGCATCACGACGCTGCCGTTGCGCGGCGTGAAGGGAACGACTGGCACGCAGGCCAGCTTCCTCGAACTGTTCCACGGCGACCATGCGAAGGTGCGGCGCCTCGAAGAACTCGTCGTGCAGCGCATGGGCTTTGATCGTGTGCTGCCCGTCACCGGACAGACGTATTCCCGCAAGCTGGACGCGCAGGTGCTGGGCGTCGTGGCGGGTGTGGCGGCCAGCGCCGCGAAGTTCGCGGGCGACATCCGGTTGTTGCAGTCGTTCGGCGAAATCGAGGAACCCTTCGAGCCGGAGCAGATCGGCTCCTCTGCCATGGCGTATAAGCGCAACCCGATGCGATCGGAACGCATCGCCTCGCTGGCGCGCTTCGTGATCACGCTCGAGGAGAACGCCAACCATACGCACAGCGTCCAGTACTTCGAGCGGACGCTCGACGACAGCGCCAATCGACGACTCGTGATTCCGGAGTCCTTTCTGGCGACCGATGCGATCCTGCTGCTCATGGCGAACGTCGCGGGCGGCCTCGAGGTGCACCCCGCGCGCATTCACCGAAGAATCATGGACGAACTCCCCTTCATGGCGACGGAGAAGCTGCTGGTGCGGGCGGTGGAGTCGGGCGCTGACCGGCAGGCCACGCACGAGGTGATCCGGCGTCACAGTCTGGACGCCGCGCGCGCGCTCAAGGACGGCGCGGACCACAACGATCTCTTGGAACGACTCTCGCGTGACCGCGCCTTCGGCCTGTCGCTCGACGCCATGCGCGGCATCGCGGACCCGCGCGACTTCGTGGGACGGGCGCCTGAACAGGTGGATGACTTCCTGCGCGATGTGGCGGCGCCGCTGCTGGCGCAGGGTGGCGCCGCGAGACCGCCACGAGAGGTCCTGCGCGTATGAGTCCCGCATCGCCCATGCGCGCCAGCGCGCTCCCGCTGCGCCGGGTCGCGCGTGGCAAGGTGCGTGATGTGTACGAGGTGGACGACGAGCGGCTGCTGTTGGTGGCCACCGATCGCGTGAGCGCGTTTGACGTGGTGATGGCCGAGGCCATTCCGTTCAAGGGTGCCGTGCTCACGCAGATGAGCGCCTGGTGGTTCAGGCAGCTTGCGGACATCGTGCCGAACCACCTCATCTCGGCCGACGCGAGCGAGATCGTGCGCGAAGTCCCGGCACTGGCGAATGCCCGCGCCGACATCGCCGGCCGCGCCATGCTGTGCGCCCGCGTGCGGGTGTTTCCCGTTGAATGCGTGGCGCGGGGTTATATTTCCGGCTCGGCGTGGAAGGAGTATGCGGCGAGCGGCACGCTCGCTGGCGAGCCGTTGCCCGCAGGATTGCGACAGAGCGAGCGGCTGCCCCACGCCATTTTCAGCCCCGCCACGAAGGCGGAGGCGGGCCATGACGAGAACATTACGATCAACCGAATGCGCGATATTGTGGGTGCGCAGGATACGGCGGAGCTGGAACGGCTGACCCGCGCCGTCTATGCGCGCGGCGCCGACCTGGCCGCGCGGCGCGGAATCATCGTCGCCGACACCAAGTTCGAATTCGGGCGACGGAGTGATGGCACCATCCTGCTCGTGGATGAGGTGCTCACGCCGGACAGCTCGCGCTTCTGGCCGGCCGAATCGTATCAGCCAGGCGGTCCGCAGCCCAGCTTCGACAAGCAGCCGCTGCGGGACTACCTGGACGGCCTGCGCGCCGCCGGCCGCTGGAATGGCGATGCGCCGCCACCGCCTCTCCCGGACGAGGTCGTGCAGGCCACCAGCGCCCGCTACCGGGAGGCCTATCGCCGCCTGACGGGGAGCGAACTCGACACGCGCCAACTCGCATGAACGTCGCGCGCGAGGGCGTGCCCTTCATTGTCATTGCCGCCATTGTCACCGCCGGACTGTTCGTGCTCGCGCTGGCGGTGCGCTCGTGGGGACTCTGGCTACTGGCCGTGCTCGCGCTCGTGCTCTCGCTCTGGGTCGTGTACTTCTTTCGCGACCCGGTGCGGAATGGGCCGCGCGGCGCGGCGCTGGTCATTGCGCCCGCGGACGGTCGCGTGGTCATGATCACGAACGTCGAGGAACCGGCATTCCTGGGCGGGACGGCGCTCCGGATCTCGATTTTCATGAACGTGTTCAACGTGCACGTGAACCGCTATCCCGTGGACGGCGTCATACGCTATCTGCACTACAATCCCGGCAAGTTCATCAACGCGGCGAGTGACAAGGCGAGCCTCGAGAACGAACAGATGTCCGTCGGCATCCAGGCGGGCGCCTCGCGCGTACTCGTGCGCCAGATCGCGGGTCTGATTGCACGGCGCATCGCCAACTACGCGAGCATGGACGCGCCGGCGGCGCAGGGTGAGCGGATGGGGATCATCCGGTTCGGTTCGCGCGTGGACGTGTTTCTGCCGCCCGATTCGCACGTGCGCGCGAACGTCGGCGACCACTCGGTGGCCGGAACATCCGTGCTCGCGGAGCTGCCGGCATGAGTCCCAATCTCACGCGCCCCGACATGCGGCGCGCGGTCGTGCTGCTGCCCAACGGCTTCACCCTGGGCAATCTGTTTTTCGGGGTGTTCGCCATTGTCTCCGCCACGCGCGGCGACTTTCTGTGGGCCGGCTGGTGCGTCGTGTTCGGCGGCGTCATGGATGCGCTGGACGGTCGCGTGGCTCGCATGACCCGCACGGGCAGCCGCTTCGGCGTGGAACTCGACTCGCTCGTGGACGCGGTGAGCTTCGGTGTCGCGCCGGCCTTCATCATGTATTTCGCCGTCCTGAATCGCGATGGATGGGCCTGGCTGTTCTGCTTCATCTTCATTGCCTGTGCCGTCATGCGGCTGGCGCGATTCAACATCGAACAGGGCGGCCGCGCCAAGACGCAGTTTCACGGGCTGCCCAGCCCGGCGGCGGGCATGACCCTCGCCACCTACTACTGGTTCAGCCAGACGGATCTGTACACGCAGACCATGGTGAGCGGCTGGCCGTGGCACACCGTGCTGCCGGGCGTGATGCTGGTCCTCAGTCTGCTCATGATCAGCCACGTCCTCTACCCTGCACCGCCCACCATCAGTCTGCGCAGTCCCAAGGGCATTGCGGGCAGCATCGCGTTCCTGGCAATCGTCGTGGGCGTGTTGATCCACCCCCTGCGCTTCGCGTTCCCGGTGCTCGTCGCGTACGTGGCCTACGGGTTGCTCAAGACATTTCTCTTTGGCCTGGTGGACCGGCTGCCGACCACGGATCCGCTGTCCGATGAGGACGAGGAGACCCTGCTCGAACGCCCCATCGAAATGGCGGAACGACCCGGGGGCGACTCACACCGCCGCCGGCGCGGCCGCCGGCGCGGTTCATCATTTCCCTCTGCTGGCCGCCACTCCGCACCGAGCGACGAATGAGCCGATTCACAGTGTCCGTCCACATCGTGCCGCGACGCGGCATTCTCGATCCACAGGGCCAGGCCGTGGCCGACGCCCTGCACGCGCTGGGGTTTCATGACGTAGCTGGCGCGCGCATTGGGCGGCACGTCGTTCTCGAGGTCGCGGCCGCGGACGCGGCAGCCGCCACGACGTCCGTGCGCGACATGTGCGGCCGCCTGCTGGCCAATCCTGTCACGGAAGACTTCGAAATCGCAACGGTCGAGGCAGCATGAAGGTCGGCATTGTCACGTTCCCGGGATCCAACTGCGACTACGACGCCTGGCACGCGGTGCAGTTGGCGGGTGCGTCGCCGGCGTACGTGTGGCACAAGGAGACGTCCCTCGATGGCATCGACGTCGTCATTCTGCCGGGCGGCTTCAGCTACGGGGACTATCTTCGCGCGGGCGCCATCGCACGGTTCAGTCCCATCATGACCGCGGTGGTGGATCACGCGCGCCGGGGCGGCCCCGTGATCGGGATCTGCAACGGATTCCAGATCGCCTGCGAGGCCGGTCTGCTGCCTGGCGCACTGCTGCGCAACGCGAATCTCCAGTTCGTGTCGGACATGGTTCGGCTCAAAGTGGAGAATGCGGACACGATGTTCACGCACGCGTACGCGGCTGGACAGATGCTGCGCCTGCCGGTAGCGCACGGTGAGGGCCGCTTCACCGCCAGTGCGGAAACTTTGGATCGGCTCGACCAGGAAGGCCGAGTGGTATTCCGGTATGTCGATGCGGCCGGTGCCGTCACGGAGGCGGCGAATCCCAATGGATCCATGCGGGGCATCGCGGGCATCGTGAGCGCTGAAGGCAACGTGCTGGGCCTGATGCCGCATCCGGAGCGCGCCGTCGAGGCGGTGCTCGGATCCACCGATGGGTTGGGTGTCTTTCAATCCATGCTGGCCAGGGTGTCCGCATGACCGTCACGGCTCGAGCGGGCGACCCGGCCATCACCGCGGCGCTCGTCGCCGAGCATGGTCTCACGGCAGAGGAGTATCAGCGACTGCTCGCGCTGCTCGGCCGCACGCCCACGTTCACGGAGCTCGGCATCGTGAGCGCGCTCTGGAATGAGCACTGTTCCTACAAGCATTCCCGCCTCGTGCTCAAGACGCTGCCCACGCAGGCACCGTGGGTGCTGCAGGGTCCCGGCGAGAATGCCGGGGTCATCGCGGTGGGCGACGGGCTCGCCATCGCGTTCAAGATCGAATCACACAATCACCCCTCCGCGGTCGAGCCGTACCAGGGCGCGGCGACCGGCGTGGGCGGCATTTTGCGCGACGTGTTCACCATGGGTGCCCGGCCCATCGCCATCCTCGACTCGCTTCGCTTCGGATCACTCGACAGCGCGCGGGTCCGCTATCTCTTTGGTGGCGTCGTGAAGGGCATCGGCGACTACGGCAACTGCGTGGGAATCCCGACCGTAGCCGGTGAGGTCGTGTTCGATCCCGCGTACGAGGGCAATCCGCTCGTGAACGCGATGTGCGTGGGTCTCCTGCACGAACGCGACCTCATGCGCGCCAGAGCGGAGGGCATTGGCAACCCCATTCTCGTGGTTGGCGCGCGCACCGGTCGCGACGGAATTCACGGCGCGTCGTTCGCGTCCGAGGACCTGTCGGCCGCGAGCGATGCCAAGCGCCCGCGCGTGCAGGTTGGCGATCCCTTCACGGAGAAGCTGCTGCTCGAGGCGAGCCTCGAGCTCATCGCGAGCGGCCACATCGTGGCCATTCAGGACATGGGCGCCGCGGGGCTCACGTCGTCATCCGCCGAGATGGCCGCGCGCGGCGACGTTGGCGTGACGATCGATGTCGCGAAGGTGCCGGTGCGCGAGGAGGGGATGACGCCGTACGAGATTCTGTTGAGCGAGTCGCAGGAGCGCATGCTCGTGGTCGCGAAGCGCGGACACGAAGAGGCCACGCGCGCCATTCTCGCCAAGTGGGACCTCGCGGCCGAAGTGATTGGTGAAGTCATCGCGGAGCCGGTCTATCGCGTGACGGAGGGTGACCGCGTGGTCGCGGAGTTCCCGGGATCGCGCCTCGTGACCGACTGCCCGATGTACTCGCCGCCCGCTCGCGAGAGCGAGGCGATCGCATCACTGCGCGCGCGCGATGTCAGCACGACTCCGGAGCGCGCGGAGGAGCAGGATCCCGGGTGGACGCTGCTGCAACTGCTGGCGTCCCCGACGATCGCCAGCAAGCGATGGGTGTATCGCCAGTACGACACGACGGTGCGCACCGCGACGGTAGTGCGTCCGGGTCAGGCCGATGCGGCCGTCGTTCGCCTGCGCGGCACGGATCGCGCCATCGCCATGAAGACGGATGGCAACGGACGCTACGTGCATCTCGATCCCCGCGTGGGCGGACGTCTGGCCGTGGCCGAAGCGGCCCGCAATGTCGCCTGTGTGGGCGCGCGGCCCTTGGCGATCACGAACTGTCTCAACTTCGGCAATCCGAAGCGACCCGAAGTGTTCTTTCAGTTTCGCGAGGCGGTAGCCGGTATCGGTGAGGCCTGTCGCGCCCTCGACACGCCCGTGACCGGCGGCAATGTCTCGTTCTACAACGAGAGTCCGTCGGGCGCCGTGTATCCCACGCCGGTGATCGGCATGATCGGTCTGGTGGAATCGCTCGCGCACGTGACGATGTCGGCCTTCCACACCGACGGCGATGCGATCGTGCTGCTGGGCGAGCCCACGGGCGAGCTGGGCGGCAGCGAATACCTCGCGCACATTCACGGCGTCGTTGCGGGCGCGCCGCCCGAGTGCGACCTCGAACGTGAGCGCGCGACGATTGCCGCGCTGCTCGACGCCACGCGCGCGGGGCTGGTGCACTCGGCGCATGACTGCAGCGACGGCGGCCTCGCCGTGGCGCTCGCCGAGTGCGCGGTGGGCGACGCGGAGCATCCAATCGGCGCCTCGGTGGAGCTCGATGCCTGGAGCGCACTGCCGGACCGCGCGCTGCTGTTTGGCGAGGCGCAGGCGCGCATCGTGGTGAGCACGGCGGATGCGCCGGCCGTGCTGGATATCGCCGCGCGCCATGGCGTGAAGGCGCGCCGGGTCGGGACGGTACGCGCCACGAGCGGGCGCCTCGCGATCTCCACGGCGAGCCGCCAGGTGGATGTCGCCCTCGGCGAGCTGGCGCGGGCGTACCATGGCGCCATCACGCGCCTCATGACGCCTGCGCCGCCCGAAGCGGCGGTCCTCGAGCAGCACCCTCACCCAGCCAGTTTCTGACATGTGTGGAATTTTCGGCGTTCGCGGTTCGTCGGACGCGGCCAAGCTCGTGCACCTGGGATTGTATTCGCTGCAGCATCGCGGGCAGGAATCGGCGGGCATCGTCGCGGTGGATGATGCCGGTACCGGCCGCGCCGTTCGCAGCATGGGGCTCGTCTCCGAAGGCTTGAATACCAGCCGCCTGCGGGAGCTGACGGGACGCCTCGCACTGGGTCACACGCGCTACAGCACGGCGGGATCCTCCACGATCGAGAACGCGCAGCCCATGCTCGTCCGCTTTCGCGGAGGGTACATTTCGCTGGCGCACAACGGCAACCTCATCAACGCCACCGAGCTTCGCCGCGAGCTCGAGGACGAAGGATCGATCTTCAATTCCACGATGGACTCCGAGGTGCTGGTGCACCGGATGGCGCGCTCGGACGCTGAGCGGCCGGAGGATCGTCTGGCGGCGGCGCTGCGCGGCCTGGAGGGCGCGTACTCGCTCGTCGTCGCGAGCGGTGACACGCTCATGGCGGCACGCGACCCGCGTGGATGGCGCCCGCTCGTCATTGGTGCACTGGGCAACGCCGTGGTCTTCGCGTCCGAAACGTGTGCCCTCGATATCGTCGGAGCGACGTACCTGCGCGACGTCCAGCCCGGCGAAATCGTGGTGGCTGATGACCGGGGCATGCATACGACGCACGCGCTGGAGCCGCTGAGCCAGCGGCGGTGCGTGTTCGAGTTCGTCTATTTTGCGCGCCCCGACAGCCGCATCTTCGATGGCGGTTCCGTGGACCGGGCGCGCCGCGCGTTCGGGCGCCAGCTGGGGAAGGAAGCGCCGGCTCCGTCGGCGGACCTCGTGTTCGGCGTGCCCGATTCCGCCAACGCGGCGGCGCTCGGCTACGCCGAGGAAACCGGGCTTCCGCTGGAGTTCGCGCTGATTCGCAATCACTACGTGGGACGGACTTTCATCCAACCGTCACAGGAGGGGCGCGATCACAAGGTGAAGGTCAAGTACAACGCGGTACGGGAAGTGCTGGATGGAAAGCGCGTGGTGATGGTGGATGATTCGATCGTTCGTGGCACGACCACCCGCGGCCTCGTGCAGATGGTCCGCGCGGCGGGCGCGCGGGAGGTGCACATGCGCATCGCGTCACCACCCGTAACGGGCCCGTGCTACTACGGCATCGATACGCCCTCGCGCGAGGAGCTCATTGCGGCGAACTTCTCGGTGGATGAAATCGCACGGCATCTGGGAGTGGACTCGCTGGGATATCTCTCGCTCGACGGCATGCTCGCGGCGGCGCCGGGTGGACCAGGCGGATTCTGTCACGCCTGCTTTTCAGGCGACTATCCCACGCCGCCGCCTACCGACCCGGACAAACTGCGATTCGGGTGCGGCTGCTAGATCTGTAGCCCGGCGGGTGCGCCGGGCGCGACCTTCGCCGGAGATTCGCCATCGTGGCACAGAACGTCTACTTCTTCGGAAACGGCAAGGCCGACGGAAGCCGGGACATGAAGTCGATCCTGGGCGGCAAGGGAGCAAACCTGGCGGAAATGACGAACCTGGGCATTCCCGTGCCTCCAGGCTTCACGATCGCCTCCTCCGCCTGCATTGCGTATCTGCGCGATGGCAGCATCCCGGCCGCACTGCGCGACGAAGTCGAAGAGCATCTCGGTCGCCTCGAGCGCGTGACGGGGCGGACACTCGGTGATTCGGCCAATCCGCTCCTGGTGTCCGTGCGATCCGGCGCCGCCGTGTCCATGCCCGGCATGATGGAGACGATTCTCAATCTCGGGCTGAACGATCGCGCGGTGCAGGGCCTCGCCACGCAGAGTGGCAGCGCCCGTTTTGCGTACGACTCGTACCGCCGCTTTCTCCAGATGTACGGCGACGTCGTGCTGGGTGTCTCCACGCACCACTTCGAGCAGCTCCTCACAGCCAAGCGTGTAGCGGGTGGCGTGTCGTCCGACGCGGAGCTGAGCGAAGACGCGCTGCGCAACCTCGTGGAGGAGTACAAGCAGCTCGTGACGGTGCGCACCGGACACGATTTCCCCATGGATCCCAGGGAGCAGTTGTGGGGCGCCACGCAGGCCGTGTGGCGTTCCTGGACGCTCAAGAAGGCGGTGGACTACCGGAAGGTGAATGGCATTCCGGATACACTCGGCACAGCGGTCAACATCGTCGCCATGGTGTTCGGCAACATGGGTGACGATTCGGGGACTGGTGTTGCCTTCACGCGCGATCCGTCCACCGGTGAGAAGCGATTTTTCGGCGAGTTCCTGGTCAACGCCCAGGGTGAGGACGTGGTGGCGGGCATTCGGACGCCGTTGCACATCGATGAGATGGCCGCACGACTTCCCGGCGCATGGACTGATCTGCTCGCCACGCAGGAGCGGCTCGAGCGGCACTACCTCGACATGCAGGATGTCGAGTTCACGGTGGAGCGCGGCACGCTCTACATGCTGCAGACGCGCACCGGCAAGCGTACCGCGACCGCGGCCGTTCGCATTGCCGATGAGATGGTCGGCGAGGGACTGATC
Organism: Gemmatimonadaceae bacterium; assembly: GCA_035553215.1. Taxonomy (GTDB): domain Bacteria; phylum Gemmatimonadota; class Gemmatimonadetes; order Gemmatimonadales; family Gemmatimonadaceae; genus JADGGM01. Next base: position 23,598 of record DATNDS010000022.1, on the reverse strand, counting down.
ACGAAAACGCAGGCGGTGCAGCGCGTGGATGCGGCGCAGCTCGACCAGCTCCTGCACCCGATCATCGATCCCGCGGCCCGCGCCACGCCGATAGCCACGGGTCTGCCCGCGAGCCCCGGCGCCGCGAGTGGCGTGGCGGTGTTCGATCCGGACGTCGCCGAACAGCGCGCTGCCGGCGGCGAACGCGTCATCCTCGTGCGCGAGGAGACCACGCCGGAGGACTTTCACGGCATTGTCGCTGCTCGCGCGGTCCTCACGGCGCGCGGCGGCATGACGAGTCATGCCGCGGTGGTTGCGCGCGGCATGGGCAAGTGCGCGGTCGTCGGATGCAAGGAGATCACGGTGGACGCGGTGCACCGGCACTTTACCGTGGATGGGCGTCAGGTGGACGAGGGTGACTGGATCACGCTGGATGGCGCCAGTGGTCGCGTCTTCGTCGGCGAACTGCCCACGGTGCCGAGCGATGTCGTCCGCGTCGTGTCCGGATCGATGCGCGGCGACGCGTCAGCGACGTACCAGTCGTTTTCCCGGTTGCTGAAGTGGGCGGACGAGGCGCGTGTGCTGCGCGTGCGGGCCAACGCCGACACGCCCGGCGACGCGCGCATTGCCCGGGCGTTCGGCGCCGAAGGCATTGGGCTCTGTCGCACGGAGCACATGTTCTTCGAGGGAGACCGCATCACCCCGATGCGCGAGATGATCGTGGCGCGCGATGAAACCGGCCGGCGCCGGGCGCTGGCCAAGCTGCTTCCTATGCAGCGCCAGGATTTCCTGGGAATTTTCGAGGCGATGGATGGGCTGCCGGTCACCATCCGCCTGCTCGATCCCCCGCTGCACGAATTTCTGCCGCACGGTGGTGAGGACGCGAAACGCCTCGCGTTCACGCTCGGCATGCCGCGCGATGAGCTGGCGCGCATCGTGGAGTCGCTGCGGGAAACGAATCCGATGCTCGGGCATCGCGGCTGCCGCCTCGGCATCACGTATCCCGAAATCACCGAAATGCAGGGGCGTGCCATCTTCGAAGCGGCCGTCCGGGCCAAGCGCCGTGGACTCGATGTGAAGCCGGAGATCATGGTGCCGCTCGTCTCCACGGTAAAGGAATTCACCAACCAGCGTGCCATCATCGAGGATGCCGCGCACCAGGTGCTGGGCGCGATGGGTGAAGAGCTGCACTACACCGTCGGCACGATGATCGAACTCCCCCGCGCGGCGCTCACGGCCAACGAGATCGCCGCCGAGGCGGACTTCTTCTCCTTCGGGACGAATGACCTCACCCAGACGACGCTCGGACTGAGCCGCGATGACGCGGGGCGCTTCCTGCCCCTGTACGTGGATCGTGGCATCTATCCCGACGATCCGTTCCAGGTGCTGGACGTCTTTGGCGTGGGCAGGCTGATCACCTACGCCGTGTCGGAAGGACGGCGCGCGCAGCCCGGACTGAAGGTTGGCATCTGTGGCGAACACGGTGGCGAGCCGCGCTCGGTCGCATTTTGCCACACGGCCGGGCTGAACTACGTGTCGTGTTCGCCGTATCGCGTTCCGATCGCCCGGCTCTCCGCCGCGCAGGCGGCGCTGGCGGCGTCCTGAGTCCGTGTCACTCGCTGTACGCGGAGCGAACGAGCGCCGCGATCTCCAGCGCGTTGGTGGTGCCGTAGTTCGCGTAGCAGTTGTTCATGAGCACGTGCGCCTCACGCACGCGTGACGCCACGGACTGGATGCGAGGCACCCACTCCAGCAGCTCATCCGGATCGTAGAGGTAGCGGTAGCGCTCCACCGTAGAGACGCCCTTGCGCTCCCATGCATCGGCGCGGCGGCCGTGCATGCGGAAAATCGCGAGCGCGCTGGATGTGACCGCGGTAATGGGCGGCACACTGCTGGCGAGGCCCTGGGGCTCATCCACGATCACGAACGGCAGCTCGTGTTCCTCGAGAAAGCGGATGGTGTCGTCCGCATGACGCGCGTCGAACCAGCGGGCCGAACGGAACTCCACGGCGCAGACCAGATCCTCGAGGCGTTGCTGCGCATCGAGAATGGCCGCCTTGCTGGCATCGCCGGGCATGAACCAGCGCGGATACTGGAGCAGGATGGAGCCGAGCTTCCCCGATCCCTGCAGCGGTGCGAGTGCCTCCAGAAAGCTGCGCCACAGTTCATCGAGCAGTTCGTCAGGCAGGTCCTTGCCGTAGATGCGCGTGTTGTCAGCGAGCGCATCGGGGAGCGCATCACGAAACGATTTCGGCAGGCGCTGCACTTCCGATGGCTGCCCGGTCATGAGCGCATGCGCCTTCACGTCGAACGTGAAGTGCGCCGGCGTCCGCTCCACCCAGAGTTCGGCGACGCGTCGCGCGGGCAGCGCGTAGTACGTTGAGTCCACCTCCACCAATGAAAAGCGTGAGGCGTAGTAGCGCAGCCGGTCCTCCGGCGTGGTTACGCCTGCGGGATAGAAAACGCCGCCCTTGATGATCGTGGGATCGGTCCATGACGCCGTGCCGAAGCGGACAGTGTGGCCGCGCACGGGATGCAGCGGCGCGGCGGCATCCGCGGAAACGGCATCCGCTCGCTCGCGCGCCGCCGCCGCTCCCGGATCATGCGACGCCTTCGACCTGCTGGCTTTGCTGGTCACGTCCCTATCGATGTGGCGGCGCCCGGTGTGGCGCAAGCGCCCGGCGACGGAAACACGACGGGGAATGGGACGATTCGGCGTGTCCCATTCCCCGGTACAACGTGTTGTGCGTCTGAGATGGAGGCGCGGGGATTCGAACCCCGGTCCGAGATACGATCGACTACAGCGTCTACGTGCGTATCCCACCGATTGAGGTCTTCAGCTGCTGGCCAGTGGGCGGCCCACCGCTGAACAAGTCTTCAGACTCTTCGCCCAACGCCGGAAGACGCAGCGCTGAACTATCCCGAATTTGCGATACCCATCAGGTCGCCTCAGGAGGGCTACCTGGCAGGCAGGTGCGTCAACCGAAGTTACGCAGCCAGGGCCAAGTTAGAGTTGGCAGTTGTAGCAATTCCCGAGGGATTATCCAGGACCCGAGAACCTGGGCACGCGGCCACAGCTTCACTTACCCCGTCGAAGCCAGTCGCCCCCGTAACACATAATGTAGCGCGAGAGCTGCTGACAGTCAATGATGCCGACATGAGATGATACTGTAAGCGAAACAAGCAAGCGGCAATCCCGCTAGGAGTTGGAATCCGCAGATTGCGTGATGTGTGAGACATCTTGCAGCGCGTATCCGGGATAGCCGTGCGTGATCCGCGAGGCCGCAAAGGCCGCCCCGAACCCGTTGTCGATGTTTACGACCGTTACGCCGGACGCACAACTGTTCAGCATGGTGAGCAGCGCCGCCACGCCGCCGAAGCTTGCCCCGTACCCAACGCTCGTCGGGACGGCGATCACCGGCACCGGAACGAGTCCGCCCACCACAGACGGCAGTGCGCCGTCCATTCCGGCCACGACGATGATGACGGCGGCGCTCGCCAGTGCATCCGTGCGCGACAGGAGACGGTGAAGACCGGCCACGCCCACATCCGTGAGACGAGCCACCGCGTTCCCGAGCGCGTGCGCGGTGACTGCCGCTTCCTCGGCAACCGGAAGATCGCTTGTCCCCGCCGTCACAATGAGAATCTCTCCCTGCCCCGCGCCGGGCGGTTCCGCTGGCGGGAGATACGCAATGCGCCCCAGCTCGTTCAGCTCGATTCCCGGAAAGCAGGAACGGAGCGGATCGCACAACTCGGGTGGCACGCGAGTGATCAGCACGCCGACGTCTGACGCCCTGAGGCGCCGGGCGATGGCGAGCACCTGATCGCCGGTCTTGCCCGCCGCGAGGATGACTTCCGGAACACCCTGACGGATCGCGCGGTGATGGTCAATGGTCGCGAACGGAAGCGACTCGGCATCCGGGAGCGACAGCCGCGCGAGCGCATCCGTGACTGCGACCTCACCGTTCGCGACCTGGCGCAGCAGCGCCAGAACGCGCTCGCGAATCACGCCGCCACGTCCTGTGGCAGGTCGCTCACCGCGCCGTCGGGGTGGATGTCCCCGCGGCGACGGGCATCCAGATACTCACCAAAAATCGTCTCGACGGCACCGAGCGATTCCACGAGATGGAGGGTGCGCCGCAGTTCCGCCGACCCCGGCAGTCCCTTGACGTACCAGCCGAGATGCTTGCGGAACTCGATGGCCGCGCCGCGCGGATCGAGCTCGTACTGCTCGGCCATTTTCGCGTGCCCCACCGCGATCGCGAACCGCTCCTCGACCGGCGGCGTCAGGGGGAGCGGCTGCCCATCGAGCAGGGCGCGCGCCTGCGTGAAAATCCACGGTTGTCCGAACGATCCGCGCGCGATCATTACGCCCGCACACTGTGTGTGCTGCCACATGCGCAGCGCATCGTCTGGTGTCCTGATGTCGCCATTGCCAAGCACGGGAATCTCGAGCGCGGCGGCGACGGCGGCAATCTCGTCCCAGCGCGCCTCCCCGCTGTACATCTGTGCGCGGGTGCGCGGGTGCAGCGTCAGCACGCGCGCTCCCGCATCCTGACACCGCAAGGCGATGGTGACCGGATCGCGCATCTCCTCGTTCCACCCGCTGCGGATCTTGACGGTCACCGGGAGGTGGGTCGCCCGCGCGACCGCGCGAATGACGTCGGTGACCAGTGACAGATCCTTGAGACAGCCGGAGCCGCCGTTGCGCTTGACGACTTTCTTGACGGGGCAGCCGAAGTTGATGTCAATGAACTCCGGCGCGAACACGTCGGTCACGGCGCGCGCAGCTTCCCCCATGGCGACGGGGTCGGCGCCGAAAATCTGCACGCCAATGGGACGCTCGTCCTCGGAAAAGCGCAGCTTGGAAATGGTGGCGTCGTTCTCGCGACGAATGCCTTCCGCGCTCAGAAATTCGGTGACCACCACGTCGGCACCGAAGCGGCGACAGATCCGCCGGAAGGGCGACTCCGACACACCCGCCATGGGCGCGAGATAGAGTGGCACGCGCGGCGCCAGCGGGAACGGAAAGCTCATCCGGTGAAGCTAACGCGGGCTCCAAGTCCATGCAACGCTGTCATTTGACACTCTACACCGGCACCGATAAGTTTTAGTGGCTGGGCAGGAATCGCGTTGCCATATTCACGTATTCGACCATTCGAGGGACATAGATGGAACTACGCCAGTTCTTTACGGAAGATGCCATCAAGCTCGAGCTCGACGGATCCACGAAAGACGACATTCTCAAGGAGCTGATCGCGCTCCTCAAGCTCGACGACAAGTCCGACGGCATGCTCTACAAGATGCTCAAGCGCCGCGAGAACCTCGGGTCCACCGGAATCGGTCGCGGCATCGCCATTCCCCACTGCCGCTCCCTCGTCGTCAACAAGCTCCGGGTCGCCTTTGGTCGGAAGAAAGACGGCGTGGACTTCCGGGCGATCGATGAGAAGCCGGTCAACTTCTTCTTTCTCATCGTCGCGCCGCCGCTCGAAGTCTCCAACCAGTACCTGCCGGTGCTAGGCAAGATTGCCCAGTTCAGCAAGGAGTCCGATGTCCCGCAGCGCCTGCTTGGGCTCACCGAGCCGAAGCAGTTTCTCGCGCTGCTCGAGGAGAAAGGCGTCTGATGCTGCACCCCGAGCTGGAGTTGCTGCTGGAGATCCAGGATTTGCAGACGTTGCGGCGGGACATTGCCGGAGAGGAGTACGCGGCAGCGGGAATCCCGGTGAGCGTGGATGCCGTGGCGGAGCGGCTGTCGGAGCGCATCGCCGAGCGCGAGGCGCAGCTCTCGCCGCGCACGAAAGCGCGCTACGAACGAATTGCCCAACGCCGCGAACGCGTCGTGGCACCGGTGCTTCACGGCGTCTGCTACGGCTGCTTCGTTCAGGTGGCAACGAGCAAGGGCCACGACAAGGAGCGAAACAGCGAGCTGCGCGTGTGCGAGTCGTGCGGGCGGTTCATCTATTACACCGATTGAACCACTGCCCTGGTACAGGCGGCGTCTGCCGCCGCGCTGATCAATGAATGGCGCGCCGCCTCACATGCGACGCGGGGCTCCTGGATACGATCTCGCATTGATCCGGCCGCTTCCCATTCGGGAGCTGGTACGCGTCGGCGACCGCAACGATGGCGGCTACGTCATCCCGCGCGTCTGTCTCGCGCTCACGACGACGCTCGTCAGCCTGGGCCTCGGTCACAACTGGTCGTTCGACGACGAGTTCGCGACGACGAGTCATGCGTACGTCATCGGCGTGGACGGGTCGGTGACGACATGGAGCTTCCTGCGCCGCTCGCTGCAGAAATTCCGCCATGGTGTGGGCTACCTGTTCACGCTGCATCCGCGCACGGCGCGCGAACGCCTCGTGCGCGCGATGCACCTGGTACGTTGGGCCCGGCGATTCCACGCGGGCACGGACGCGCACGGCCGGATCCTCAGGCGTCTGGTATCGAGTCGAACGGGCGACGACTACATCACCGTTGCCGGCGTGCTCGGCGATCGCGATCGGCGCGATGGCTCGCTGTTCCTGAAGATGGACATTGAGGGGAGCGAGTACGACGTTCTGCCCGACATTCTGGAGCGCGCAGCGAGTTTCAATGGACTCGCGATTGAATTTCACGACCTGGACACGAAGGGCGAGGCGTTCTCGAACGGCGTGCGCGCGCTGCTGAAGGCGTTCGTGATCGTGCACGCACACGGCAACAACAATGCGGGCGTCATTGCCGGCTCGACGCTCCCGCGTACGCTCGAGCTCACGTTTCTGCACCGCATGCTGCTCGATCAGGTAACGGTGCGATCCACGATGCCCGACTATCCTGTTGCGGGGCTCGATGCGCCCAACAACGCGAAGCGCGCCGAGCTCCCGCTCAGTTTCTGATGAGAAGTACGGTAGCGGCCCCGACAGTTCGGGACGACCAGACAGGATGGCGTTGGGGACAGGATTCATGGGATTTAGAGGATTCAAAGGATCTTCACGGAGCCGCTCCCAAAGCTCTTGCCGTGATTCCGCAAACGAACTGAAACGTCGGGTCTCGGCTCCCCACAATCCGGTGAATCCTGAAAATCCAGTGCATCCTGTCTGACTTCTGCACGTGTTACCCGAGACCGGCTGCTCTCGCGATCAGCAACACTCCTGTACCGACGGCGACGACGCCAATCGCTCGCGCCATGCGCGCACCGGCCGGTGCGAGGCGTTCGGCGGCGACGGCTACCGTCACGGCAGCCATCACGCGCAGGTCCATGACGCCGATGACGAGGAGAATCGCCATCAGGCCGGCGCAGCAGAAGCCGCAGTGAACGCCGAGACGCAGACCATGGCGCCACGCCGTGCCTGTGTCCGCCGGCACGATGCATCCGCGTCCGGGCGCGTCCCGGCAGCAGGCCAGATGATGTGCCTTCCATGAGGTGCACTGGAGCGCGCCGCCGATCAGCACGACCACGCCGGCCGCCATCGGAACGGTGCGCGCCAGAGCTGCCTGTTGCATCGCGACCGCCACCAGCCCAGTGCCCACCAGAAAAGCCGCCATTCCGAACAGCGCCCACACCAGGAAGTACGCTGCGCCTGCCAGAGCAGTCAGCCAACCCGGGCGCATTGCGCCGCTACTGCGCACGGCCTGGCGATAGCGCCACAGCACTGGCACCAGCGGCGGCAGCATCATCGCAAGCATCATCACGAGCCATGCGCCGAGGAATGACGCCGCGACGCGGGGCCACGTCTGTCCCGGCATCCGCATCCATGCCGTCGATATGGTCCAGCCGCCGGGCATGGATCTCCGGCCCATCGCCGACATGGACGTGCACCAGACGACAGTCGCCGCCGCGCTGGCGACGAAGAGCAGCGCCGAGACGGCGAAGAAGGTTCGCCGGGAAACTCGCTCGGAACTCATGCGTCGCGGATCCGCGCTGCTCCGTTGCACCATCAGCATTCTTCGGCTTGGCTCAGCGCACGCCATATTCGTCGTGGCGGCGCCACCAGATATCTTGCTCGTTACGCCCCCTGGGCGCGCGGTCGAGCCACTGGTACATGCCCCACAGACCGTCCAGCCCGCGAGCGTAGGTGGAGTAGCTGTGGTAGACTGCGCCGTCCTCGAGCACGAATGCGCTCATGCCTGGTCGGTCGCGTGTGTAGGTCGGCGCATCGGTCCCGCATGCGGCCGCCTGCAGCACGACGGGCGCGGGGAGGACCGTTGTCGCATCCATGGCGTGGCCGCCGCGCTGGTAGTTGTACTCGATGCGTCCCTTGCGCTGCTGCTCTTCGGTGAACCAGACATTGAAATCGGCGTTGAAATCGCCGCCGTACGATGACGCCCAGGGAAACGTCCAGCCCATCCGGCGCTTGTAGTCCTGCAGTTTGGCGAGAGGAGCCCGTGACACCGCAACCAGCGTGACGTCGTGGTTGGCCAGGTGTACGAAAATTCCATTGAAGCCGTCCGCGATCGCCGAGCAGGATGGACACCCCGCGGTGTAGTCGGGCCCGAACATGAAATGGTAGACCAGAAGCTGCGACCGCCCCTTGAAGAGCTCCATCAGCGAGGCGCTTCCCTCATCGGTCTCGAACTGGTATTCCTTGTCGATGCGGACCCACGGCAACTCCTGACGTCGCTGCGCCAGCTCGTCGCCGCGTCGCGTGAGCTCCTTCTCCGAGTCGAGCAACCCAAGTCGCGCCGCCAGCCATTCCTCACGTGTCCCGGTCATGTGTGTCGTCATCGTTGTTCACTCCCTTGAGGGTTCGTCCGCGCTCGTCCCGTGTTCGATGCGACGTGGCGGGTGGTGGTTGCGAGATAGATTACCGGAGCTGCGGAGGAGAGTGGGAGTGACAAGTGTGGCGCGATTCGGATGGACCCGGTAATCGCGACTGCGGCGCGGGCGCTCGCGGCGGGTGATCCCCTCGCCGCGCTGAACTGGGTTGCGCTGCGCAACGACGCGCCGGCGCTTGCGCTGCGCGGCATCGCCATGGCGCGGCTCGGCGATCTCGTCCGAGCGAAGGCGCTCGTACGCAGCGCGGCACGCGCCTTCGGGTCGAAGGAGGCGGTGGCCCGCGCGCGGTGTGTCGTTGCGGAGGCGGAGATCGCGCTGGTCTCGCGAGACCTGGGCTGGCCGGCGAAAGTGCTGGACGCCGCGCGGGCGACGCTCGAGTTGCACGGCGATCGGGTGAACGCCGCGTACGCGCGGTACCTCGAGGTCCGGCGTCTGCTGCTGATGGGTCGGCTCGACGACGCCGAAGGTGCGCTTGCCGGGCTCGATCCCGCTCCCTTTCCGCCCGCCTTGCGCACGGCCCATGAACTCGTCATTGCCGGCATCGCGATGCGACGCCTTCAGACGACGGTGGCCCATGATGCGCTCGTTCGCGCGGTGCGCACGGCGCGCGCGGCGGGCATCCCCGCGCTGACCGCGGAAGTCGAACGGGCAGCCCTCATGCTCGAGATGCCCGCGGCGCGACTGATCGCGTGTGGGACGGAGCGCCTCCTCCTGCTCGAGGATGTTGCTGCAATTCTCTCATCGCGTGCGCTCGTCGTGGATGCGTGCCGTCACGCCGTGCGCACCGGCGGCACCGTCGTCTCGCTCACCCGGCGGCCGGTGTTGTTTGCCCTCGTGCGCGCACTGGGCGAGGCATGGCCCGGAGACGTCGCGAGGAGCACGCTTCTCGCCCGGGCATTCGGTGCGAAATTCGCCGACGCCTCGCATCGCGCGCGGTTGCGCGTGGAAGTCGGGCGATTGCGCGCGTCGCTTCGGACGCTGGCCGGCGTGCGCGCCACGGCGCGCGGCTTTACGCTCGTGCCGCGCGGTGCGCGTGAGGTCGTCGTGCTGGCGCGCCCCGTCGACGACGAGCACGCGGCGGTACTCGCCTTTCTCGCGGACGGTGAGTCGTGGTCCAGTTCGGCTCTGGCGCTTGCGCTCGGAGCGAGCCAGCGCACCGTGCAGCGGGCGCTCGACTCGCTCGCGGCCGCCGGAAAGGTCCAGCCCTATGGTCGCGGTCGGGCGCGTCGCTGGACGACCCCGTCCGTTCCCGGATTTACGACGACATTGTTACTCCCCCCGCCACTCCCGACTGACTAGGATGGATGCATGCGTCGATCACCCGCCGAAATCGTACATGAGAACGGACCATTCCCGGGTATCGCCAGGGTGAACGGGGTCACGTTTGATGGCCAGCACGTCTGGGTTGCTGCCGGAGACAAGCTGCACGCCCTCGACCCGGTGAGTGGGGAGACTCTGCGGTCCATTGACGTTGCCGCCCATGCCGGCACGGCCTTCGACGGCCGGCACCTGTACCAGATCGCCGGAGATCGCATCCTGACGATCGATCCCGCGAGCGGCCGCGTGCTGGCCACGATCCCGGCGCCCGGCGATGGCGGCGACTCCGGGCTCGCGTGGGCGGAAGGCACCCTCTGGGTAGGGCAGTACCGGGACCGCAAGATCCATCAGGTCGATCCCGAAACTGGAGCGATACTTCGCACTATCGAGTCCAATCGCTTCGTCACTGGCGTCACGTGGGTCGACGGCGAGCTCTGGCACGGCACGTTGGAGGATGAGGAAAGCGACGTGCGGCGCGTCGATCCGCGAACGGGAGAGGTCCTGGAACGACTTGAGATGCCGCGTGGCGCAGCGGTGTCGGGGCTCGAGTCGGATGGTGGCGATCAGTTTTTCTGCGGAGGCGGGAGCAGCGGCACGGTGAGAGTCGTCCGCCGACCAGGGCGGGACGCCGTGTCGGGCACCTAGTTCACTCCCACTCGATCGTCGCCGGCGGCTTCGAGCTCACGTCGTACACCACCCGATTCACGCCGTCCACTTCGTTGATGATCCGGCTGGACATGGCACCAAGTACGCCGGGCGGAAACGGAAACCAGTCAGCGGTCATCCCATCGCTGCTCGTGACGGCGCGCAGGGCCACGACATTTTCGTACGTGCGCAGATCGCCCATGACACCCACGCTCTGGACCGGCAGCAGGAGGGCGAAGGCCTGCCAGATGTCATCGTACAGGCCGGCTTCGCGAATCACATCGAGGTAGATCGCGTCCGCCTTGCGGAGGACGTCGAGCTTCTCCCGGGTCACCGGACCAAGGATGCGAATCGCCAGCCCGGGTCCCGGGAACGGGTGTCGCCCGACCATCTCTTCCGGAAGACCGAGTTCGCGGCCCACCTGGCGCACTTCGTCCTTGAACAGCTCGCGTAGCGGCTCGATGAGCTTGAACTTCATGTCCGGCTTGAGGCCGCCCACGTTGTGATGCGTCTTGATCGTCACCGACGGACCGCCCCGCGGTGACACCGATTCGATCACGTCCGGATACAGTGTGCCCTGCACCAGGAATTCCACATCGTCGCCCAGCTCCTCCGCGGCTTCCTCGAACACGTCAATGAACGTATGCCCAATGCGGCGGCGCTTCTCTTCCGGATCATCAACCCCATCCAGGATGGCCAGGAACCGATCGGCGGCATCCACGGTCACGAGACGGATTCCCATGCTCGAGCGAAAGGTCCGCTCCACCTGCTCCCGCTCGTGCATCCGCAGGAGTCCGTGATCTACGAAGATGCACGTGAGCTGCTCGCCCACGGCGCGGTGCACGAGTGCGGCGGCGACCGACGAATCCACGCCCCCCGACAGGCCGCAGATCACGCGTGACGTACCGACGGCCTGACGAATTCGCGCGATCTCTTCATCGATGAACGCGCCCGTAGTCCAGTTGGGCTTCGCGTGGCAGATCTCGAACAGGAAGTTGGCCAGGATGTCATCGCCGCGCGGCGTGTGGCGAACCTCCGGGTGAAACTGCACGCCGTGGATCGGCCGGCTTTCGTGCTGGAAAGCGGCAACCGGCGCGTTCGCGCTTCGCGCCGTGATCGCATAGCCGGGCGGCGGCACTTCCACGCTGTCACCGTGGCTCGCCCAGACGGTGATCTCGTCCCCGTGCGTGAAGCCGGAGAACAGGCCGCTTTCGGAGAGCACCTCGAGCTCCGCGCGACCATACTCGCGCCGCCCCGCGCGGGTTACGCCACCACCCTCGAGTTGTGCGATCACCTGCATGCCGTAGCAGATGCCGAGCACGGGCGCGACATCCAGCAATGCAGGATCCGCGGTCGGCACCCCCTCATCGTACACGGAATTCGGTCCGCCGCTCAGGATGATGCCCGTGGGAAGCCAGCGGCGAATCCACTCGATGGACCGTGTGGGCGGATGAATCTCCGAATACACGCGCGCTTCGCGGACACGCCGCGCGATGAGCTGCGTGTACTGCGATCCGTAGTCGAGGATGAGAATTCGGCTCATGGGTCGATCGAGAGGAACTCCACCTGCTTCGTCTCGAGATCGAGGATGGCCGCACTCGGCGTTCCTCCGAGCCACCCGCACGCCTCGCCTGGATTCAAAATGAGCGTGTCACCGGTGTTTTCGAGTCGGCGCTCGTGCGTGAACCCATGAATCACGATGACGTGACCCGCCACGGAGCGGGCGTTGACATCGCCAATGTCATGGACGAGCAGCAGCCGCGCGCCACCCAGTTCCACGCTGTGCGGCGATTCGTAGATCTCCACGCCGACGCCCTTCGCCGCCTCGGCCTGCAATCCCTCATGGTCGCCATCGTTTCGACCGTACACACCCGCCAGCGCCAGGTTCGCCGCGATGATGGGTCGCAACGACCACGACGCGCAGTAATCCCCGGCGTGCAGCACCATCCCGATGCCTGCCTCGCGAAAGCGCCGGGCGAATTCGGCGACGGCTGGCAGCCGGTCGTGCGTATCCGCGAGCACGCCGACGCGCATCAGGCCGTCCTCCAGTGCGGGTCAGCGGTTTCCTGTCGCACGAGATCTTCATATCGTTCCCGTTCGGTCACCACGGCGAAGCGGTTGCCATCCACGAGGACCTCCGCGGTGCGCGGGCGTGAATTGTAGTTCGACGCCATGGAGAAGCCATAGGCGCCGGCGGACCGGATCGCGAGGAGTTCACCCGCCACCACGTTCTCCACGTCGCGCCCGAGCGCGAAGAAATCACCGCTCTCGCACACCGGCCCCACGATGTCCGCAATGATGCGCGCCGTGTGCGGTCGCACGGCGTCGATCCGGTGAAAGGCATTGTAGTGCGATGGTCGCAGCAGGTCGTTCATGCCGGCATCGGTGATGACGTACTCGCGATCCCCGGAGCGCTTGCGGTACAGCACGCGCGTGAGCAGCACGCCGGCGTTGCCGACCAGAAAGCGCCCCGGCTCCACGAACAGCGTGAGCCCGCTCCGCGTCGCGAGCGGCAGCACTTCCCCGGCGTAGGCGTTGAGATCGATCGGCGCTTCGTGATCGTACGGCACGGCCAGTCCGCCGCCGATGTCGAGGTAGCGAATGGATTCCACACCGGACGAGCGCAACACGTCGTACAGCTCGAGCAGCCGGCGCAAGCCCTGCTGATACGCGGTGAGCTGCACGACCTGTGACCCGATGTGCATGTCCAGGCCGTCCAGCCGCAGGGCGGGCAGCGTCGTCGCAAGCCGTGCGGCATCTTCGGCGTCGGCGAAGGGGATGCCGAACTTGAGCCCGCGTTCCCCGGTGCGCGTGTAGCGATGGGGCGTGTCCACCGTCACTTCGGGATTCACCCGAAGCGCGACCGGCGCCACGACGCCCATGTCCGCCGCCACGCGACTGAGCAATTCGAGCTCGGGCACCGACTCCACGTTCACGAGGAGGATCCGTGCCGCGAGGGCTTCCCGCAGCTCCTGCTCCGTCTTGCCGACGCCGCTGAAAACGATGTCCCGGCCGGTGAAGCCGGCGAGGAGTGCGCGGTACAGCTCGCCCCCCGACACGATGTCCACCCCCGCACCGAGTCCGCGCAGCAGTCGCAGCACGGCAAGATTCGAATTGGCCTTGACGCTGTAATGGATCCGGTGCGTCACCGGCGCGAGTGCGCGCGACAGCAGGCGGTACTGCTCGCGGATGGCGCCGGCGCTGTATACGTACACCGGCGTGCCCGCTGCATCGGCGATGCGCTCGAGCGGAACATCCTCACAGGCCAGGGCGCCGTCCTGTATCACGAACCCCGGGGTCAGTACGCCTTCGCCCATACCGCCTCCGTGGTGGCCGCGCGCCCGCATTTGAGACAGTGCTCCGGCGCCGTGGCCGAGCGGAATTCAGGATCCGGCAACACCCGGATGGTCGCCCTCGTCTCCTCCTTGACTGCCGCTTCGCACGCCGCATCGCCGCACCAGCCGGCATACACGAACGCCCCGTCTCCGTCCATGATCTCCCTGAATCGGTCATAGGTCACGGCGCCGCGGATGCTGTTCGCTTCGCGCCGCGCGCGCGCGGCGTCGAGCATGGCGGCCTGCACGCTGTCGAGCAGGTCACCGAGCCGCACCGGCAGATCGCCCAGCGGCACGGCAGCCTTTTCGCCCGTGTCCCGACGCACCACGACGGCCTGCTGCCTGTCCAGATCGCGGGGCCCGAGCTCGAGACGCAGCGGCACGCCGCGCAATTCCCATTCGTAGTATTTCGCGCCGGGCTTCATCGTATCGCGCGCGTCGATGTGTACGCGCCGCGCGCCGCCCAGCGCCGTACGAATCCGCTCTGCCGCATCCAGCACGCGTGCACGTTCCTCGTCCGACTTCCAGATCGGGACGATGACGATCTCCGTGGGCGCCAGGCGGGGCGGAACGCGCAGTCCCCTGTCATCGCCGTGCGTCATGACGAGGCCGCCGACGAGCCGCGTGGACACGCCCCAGCTGGTGTTCCACGCATACTCGTTCTCGCCGCTCTCCGCCTGGAACGTCACGCCGAATGCCCGGGCGAAGTTCTGCCCCAGATTGTGTGACGTACCGGCTTGCAGGGCCTTGTTGTCCTGCATCATCGCTTCGCAGGAGAACGTGCGCAGCGCACCAGCGAAGCGTTCGGAGTCCGTCTTGAGCCCGGTGATCACGGGCATCGCCATCCACTCTTCCATGAACGTGCGATAGACCCCAAGCATGCGGCGCGCTTCCGCCTCGGCATCATCGTGCGTGGCGTGCGCAGTGTGCCCTTCCTGCCAGAGGAATTCGAGCGTACGCAGGAACAGCCGCGTGCGCATTTCCCAGCGCACGACGTTCGCCCACTGATTGATGAGCAGTGGCAGATCGCGATAGCTCTGCACCCACTTGGCGAACATCGCGTAAATGATCGTTTCCGAGGTGGGGCGCACGACGAGCGGCTCCTCGAGCTCCTTGCCGCCGCCGTGCGTGACGACCGCGGTCTCGGGCGCAAATCCCTCGACGTGCTCGGCTTCCTTCTGCAGGAAACTCTGCGGAATGAAGAGCGGGAAGTATGCGTTCCGGTGTCCGGTCGCCTTGAACATGTCATCAAGCGCGCGCTGCATGCGCTCCCAGATGCCGTACCCATCCGGACGAATGACCATGCAGCCGCGCACGGGCGAATAGTCCGCGAGCTCGGCGCGCAGCACCACTTCATTATACCACGCGCTGAAATCCTCGGCGCGCAGCGGAAGCTTTCGATCGTCAGCCATGCCGTTCGCTGTGTGTGTCAGGTAGTTGCTGCTCGTTCAGCCAGTCATCGAGACTGACATGACGCTCCTCTCCGCGCGCGAGGTTGCGTACGACCCCTTCGCGCGCGGCGCCATCGCTGGCGGGCAGGATCAGGACGTCGCGGGCGCCGGCGCTGCTCGCGGCCTTGAGCTGACGTGACAGCTTCTGTCCACCCAGCGCGTATTCCACGCTGCGCCCACGCGCCCGGAGCTGCGCCGCCACGCGCATGGCGTCCGTGAGCGCCGCGCCGTCCGCGTAGGCGACCCACACATCCACGCCGGGCGCATGGGTAGGCAGAAGTCCGCGGGCGCGCAGCAGGTCTCCCAGCACCACGTCGCCCATGCCGAAACCCAGCGCCGGCAGATCGACGCCCCCCAGCGCCTTGAGCAGGGAGTCGTACCGGCCGCCACCGCAAATCGCGCGGAGCTCGCCCTGTACGTCGAACAGCTCGAACACGATCCCGGTGTAGTAGGCCAGGCCGCGCACGATCGAGAGATCCAGCCGAACCCACTCGCCAAGGCCGAGTGCATCCAGATACGACAGATATCGGCGCACGAGCGCGAACGGCGCGGCGCAGTCATGCGCCTCGCACCAGCGCGCGAACGCGTCCAGATCATCCACCCCGTGCGCCAGCTCGAACAACTGCGCGGACGCGCCCGGCGAGATCCCGGCGTCCGCCAGGCGCCGCTCCAGATTGTCGCGCGTGTCGCGCTCCATCTTGTCCATCACTGCATATGCCGCGGGGAGTTGCTCCGCCGTGATGCCAATCGCGGTGAGCACCGCGTGCAACAGGCGGCGGTCGGATACGCGCGCCACCACGTCTCTGGCCGTGAGACCGAACGCCCGCATGATGTCTATCGCGGCGGCGAGCAGCTCGGCGTCGGCGGACACGTCGGCCTCGCCGATGATGTCCAGATTCAACTGGAAGTGCTCGCGCAGTCGTCCGCGCTGCTGCCGCTCGTAACGAAAGAGCTGCGGCATGGAGGCCCACCGAATCGGCTTGCGGAGCGCGTTGGCGCGCGCGCCGACCATGCGCGCGAGCGTCGGCGTCATTTCGGGCCGGAGCGCGACGCGCCGTCCTCCCTTGTCCGTGAACTCGTAGAGCTGGCCGACGATCTCATCGCCGCTCTTGCGCGTGTAGAGTTCCAGCGCCTCGAGCGGCGGTCCGTCGTACTCCACGAAACCATAGCGGCGCGCGACCTCGCGCCAGGTCGCGAATATGTGGGAACGCTCAGCGAGTTCCGCCGGGTAGAAATCGCGAAAGCCAGGGAGGGCGCCAGAGGCCATTCATGCAATGTATCCGGCCAATGGAGCCACCTGCAAGCGCGACATGGCATCTCCCACCGTGTGAAACGATCCCGTGATGAGCGTGGTGGCCGCTCCCTGACGCGCGGTCACCAGCGCCTGGTCAAAGTCCGGCTCCGCGGTGGCGGCCCACCCGTGCGCCACGGCAAACGCCAGTGGCTCGTCCAGCGCCCACGCCCGATCGTTCGGCACACTCGGCGGCGCGGTGAGCACGAACCGCTCCACGTGCGGCGCGAGCGCGGTCATCATGGCGTTCCAGTCCTTGTCGCGCAGCACCGTGAGCAGGCAGACGATGGGCGTTTCCGGGTGCACGCGCTCGAGTGTATCGCAGAGCACCGCGACGCTCGCGGGGTTGTGCGCTACGTCGAAGATGACGTTCCCGCAGCGCTGAAAGCGTCCGGGAATTCGCACCGACGGCAGCGCCTGCTCTGCCGCATCGGCCGCCGCCCGGTACGCAGCCCCCGCGCGCGTGAGCATGGCGATGGCGGTGGCGGTATTCGCCGCCTGATGTCGTCCTACGAGCGGCGTGCGGAGCCTGCGCGTGCGGCCATCCGCGAGGAGGGTGATCGATGTGCCGTCGGGATCCACCGCGATGTCCCGCACGATCCAGTCGCCGCCGATTTCGACGACGGGCGACGCGCCGGCTTCCCGCGCCAGTCTCGAAAGGAGCGCGCGAATCCCCTGCGCGTCCTCTCCGATCACCGCGGGGACGGCCGGCTTGAAGATGCCCGCTTTCTCACGCGCGATGTCCTCGAGCGTGTCGCCGAGGTACTGCATGTGGTCGAGACCGATGGAGCTGATGCCGGTGGCCAGCGGCGTGATGACATTCGTCGCATCCAGCCGGCCGCCCAGCCCGACCTCCACCACCGCGACATCCACCGACTCCCGCGCAAAGTAGTCGAAGGCCATGCAGGTGGTGGCTTCGAAGAAGGTCGCGCCCAGGCGCTCCACCTCGGGGGTCCATTGCTCGATGAACTCCACGACCGCCTGCTCCGGAATCGGTGCGTCGTTCACGCAGATCCGCTCGCGGAAATCAATCAGATGGGGTGAGGTGTAGCGCCCGACCCGGAAGCCGCGTGCGCGCAGCAGCGCGTCGATGGTGCTGACGACGCTCCCCTTCCCGTTCGTGCCGGCGACATGAAACGACGGGAAGCACCGGTGCGGGTCGTCCAGCGCGCGCAACAGCGCGCGCGTGGTGTCCAGCCCCAGCTTCCACCCACCGCTCACTCGTGCAAAGAGATAGTCGAGTGCGTCCTGGTATCGCGTCAGGCAGATGTCCACCCGGATGCGCTGGGCTCGCCACTCATGTGACGCAGGAGCTGGCCCACCGTACCCTTGAGATCCTTGCGGTGCACCACCGAGTCGAGCATGCCGTGTTCGAGCAGGAACTCGGCCGTCTGGAACCCTTCGGGCAGATCCTGCCCGATGGTCTGCTTGATCACACGCGGTCCGGCGAATCCGATCACGGCACCTGGCTCGGCGAGAATCGCGTCACCCAGCATCGCGAAGCTCGCGCTCACGCCGCCCGTGGTCGGATTGGTCAGGATGGACACGTACGGAATGCGCCGTTCGGCCACCTGGGCCAGCAGCGCCGACGTCTTGGCCATCTGCATCAGCGAGAGCACGCCTTCCTGCATGCGGGCGCCGCCCGACGCGCACACCAGTACGAGCGGGTACTTCCGCTCGAGCGACCGCTGCCCCAGGCGCGCAATCTTCTCGCCGACCACCGAACCCATGGAACCGCCCATGAACGCGAAGTCCATTACGCCGAGGCTGATGGGCATTCCCCCCAGGGTGCCGCCGGCCGTGACAATCGCGTCCGTGTCGCCTGCGTTGGTGGTCGCCTTCTTCAGACGCTGCGGGTACTCGGGAAAGCCGAGCGGGTCCACCGATCGCAGCTCGACATCGAGCTCCTCCCAGCCGCTGTCGTCCATGAGGAGCCCGACATAGTCCCCCGCGCGGATCCGGCGATGGTAGTCGCAGTTGGGACACACGTTGAGATTGCGCACGAACTTCTCGCGCAGATCCGTGTGCCCGCATGCCTCGCACTTCTCCCACGCATCCGCGGGAATCTCGAGGCGCTCGCGACGTGGCTGCCGGACCTTCCTGTCCTTTCGAAACCAGGCCATTCCCGTAATGTGGGCGGTGCGGACAGGCCAGGCAAGAACGGTGGCGTCAGATGGCCAGATCGCCGACCTTGGCGCCGCGCCCTTCGAGTGCAATGCGCGCCAGCAACCCAATGGCCAGCCAGCAGGCGAGCATGAAGGAACCGCCGTAGCTGAAGAACGGCAGCGGGATGCCCGTGATCGGCATGAGGTTCAGCGTCATGCCCACGTTCACCATGATGTGCACCATCCAGCTCGACGCCAGACCGAACGCAAGCAGGCTGCCGAACGAATCGCTCGCGCGCTCGGCGATGCGCACGGACCGGAAGAGCAGAAAGAGAAAGAGCGCGAGCGCCAGCGTCACGCCGAGAAAGCCCAGCTCCTCGCCGAGCACGGCGAAGATGAAGTCGGTGTGCTGCTCCGGCAGAAACGCGAGACGCTTTTGCGTGCCTTCCAGGAACCCCTTGCCGAGCCAGCCGCCGGAGCCGATCGCCACCTGCGACTGAATCACGTGCCAACCGGAATTGCGCGGGTCGATGGAGGGGTCGAGGAAGACGAGCAGGCGGTGTCGCTGGTACGGCGCCAGCCGGTCCCAGAGGATCGGCGCCACGACGCCCATCACGACATTGGCCGTCATCAAGGCCACGCCCTCCAGCATGAACGGCTTGTACCAGAGCACCAGCGCGAGCAGCACGAGGAACCACGCGCCCCACACGTTGGTGTTGAACGCGAGAATGAGACTCACCGCGGGCGATGCGAGGAGCAGCAGCAGCGGCAGCGGCACACCCGACCAGAACAGCATGGCGAAGAAGATGCCGATGAAGACAATGCCCGTCCCGAGGTCGGGCTGCATCATGATCAGCACCCAGGGGACGGCCACGACGGCCGCGGGCTTCCACAGATCGAGCAGTGACCTGGGCGGTTCGCGCCGCTCTGCCAGGACACGCGCGAGCATCATGGCCATGGCGATCTTGGCCAGCTCTGAAGGCTGGCCCAGCCGGACACCGCCAATGGCGATCCAGCTCTTCACGCCGGCCGCCGTTCCCGCACCGGTGCCGATCACGAGGAGCGCGGCCAGCAGGAAGATCGAGAGAATGTACGCGGGCAGCGTCACCCACTCGTAGAAGCGCACCGATCCGCGCGTGATGCCCCACGCGGCAATTACACCGAGTACAAGCCAGCGGAGCTGTGAAGCCCAGGCATGCAGCGCGGAGGTGGGGACGTCCGTCTGTCCGGCGGAATACACCATGGCGACGCCGTAGGCGGAAAGCGCCAGCGCGGTCACCACCAGCGGTACGTCGGGCACGACACGGCGCAACATCACTCCTCCGCCTTGAGGAACTGCGTGGTGGTCGTGTGCAGATACGCCTCGACGATCTTCGAGGCGATGTGCGCCGCCCGCGGGCCGTGCAGCCCGAACTCCAGCATCACGGCCACGACGATCCTGGGATTGTCCGCCGGAGCAAAGCCCACGAACCACGCATGATCGCGCGTCGGGTCCTGTGAGTTCTGCGCGGTTCCCGT
Organism: Gemmatimonadaceae bacterium; assembly: GCA_035553215.1. Taxonomy (GTDB): domain Bacteria; phylum Gemmatimonadota; class Gemmatimonadetes; order Gemmatimonadales; family Gemmatimonadaceae; genus JADGGM01. The sequence continues at coordinate 3,205 of DATNDS010000022.1, read as the reverse complement.
CTTGCCGGCGAGCACCACGCCCTGGATCTGTGCGCTGCGTGCCGTTCCCGCCTCCACCACGCCGGCGAGCGCCGTACGCAGGCCGTCCATCTGCTGGTCGGTGAGCGTGAAGATGCGGTTGTGGCGCGGTGCGCGCCGGGCAATCTCCGGTGTCGCGGCCTCGCCACCCTCGGCCAGTGCGGTGTAGAAGCGGCCCATGTTCGCGACGGTCTGGGCATTCTCGCCCTGTCCGATGGACAGGTTGAGCACGACCGCCTGACTCCAGCCGCGCTTGCCGTACTTGCGGTCGAAATATCCGTCGGCGTCGGCGTACGGAAACAGCGGTCGCGATTCGTCCGGCAGATCGATGCCGGAACGCTCACGCATCCCGAATTTCAATCCACCCGCGACGAGATTCGCGAGCCCGAGCTTCAACCCGAGCTGGTAGAAGTAGACGTCGCATGACTGCTCGATCGCGCCAGCGAGCGAAATGCTGCCGTGTCCCTTGTGATCCCAACAGCGAAAATAGCGGCTGCCGAACTGAAAGCCGCCGGTGCACGGCACGGGCATGTGCTCATCCATGGTGACCAGTCCATCCTGGAGCGCCATGGCGGCAGTAGCGAGCTTCCAGGTGGAGCCCGGCGGGTATCGGCCCTGGATGACCTTGTTGTACAGCGGGTGTCGCGGGTCGTCGGTGAGCTGCTTCCAGAGCGCCGTGGGAATGCCGCCGATGAACTGGTTGGGGTCATAGCTCGGCGCGCTGTACAGCGCGAGGACACCGCCTGTCTTCGGGTCGAGCGCAATGGCGCCGCCCTGCAGGGAGTCCGCGAAGATGCCGGCGACGAAGCGCTGCAGGTCCATGTCGATGTTGGTGTACAGCGGCGCACCGGCCTGCGGCAGCAGATCCTGCCGGGCCCCGGCTTCGCGCACCACGCGCCCCCGCGCGTCCACCTCGACGAAGCGCACGCCCTCGCGGCCACGCAGCGTGTCCTCGTATTCGCGTTCGAGACCGCCCTTTCCCACCTGCTGGCCCGCCTTGTAGCCATGATAGCGCGGGGAGGCCAGCTCCGCGTCCGTGATTTCGCCCACGTAGCCGACGAAGGATCCCACCGCCGCCCCATCGGGATAGAAGCGCTTGGGTGCCGTCTGGATGATGAGACCGGGAAATTCAATACGCCGTTCCTCGAGCACGGACACCACATCGAACGGAGCGTCCGAGAGCAGTACTGTCGGACGGGCGGGCGCGCGCTCGTAGCGTCGCACCGCCATCTCGATCTGGTCGCTGCTCAGCGGGACGATCGTGGCGATTCGATTGAGCGACGCGCGCAGGGAATCCGCGGACGGACTGAGCAGCAGTACGGAGTAGCCCGGGACGTTTTCCGCGATGACATGATTGTTGCGGCCGTAAATGATGCCGCGCGGCGCCGGCAGCGGCACCTCCCGCAGCCGGTTCTCCTCCGACTGGAGCGCGTAGCGGGAATTCTCGAGGATCTGTGTGCGGAAAAAGGCCGAGAGCAGCAGCACGAACAGGACGACGAGTCCCCACGACGCCACGCGCGCACGGCGTGCGAGGTCGTTGGGATGAAAGCTCACGTCGGGGATGCCCGGAGAATGGGGCGCAGCAGCATCAGCGTCAGCAGGCCGAAGATCGCTGTCACCACGCCCTTGAGCGGAGACCAGACGAGCATCTCGATGAACAGTTCACCGACACCGAGGCGGTGCTCGGCGAGCAGGAAGATGATGTCGAAGGCCCACTTGCCGAGAAAAAAGAAGAAGGCGTTCAACAGGACGTCGTCGGCGAAGAACACGGCCTTGAGCCAGGACGCGCTGAAGCCGACGAGGGCCATGCCGAGCGCGCCGGCGCCGAACGCGTGCAGCTCGAGCGAATCCGACACAATGCCCATGCACAGCCCGATCACGGCCGCGCTACCGGGACGCACCCGGATCGACACGAGCAGCAGCGCGATGATGAGAAAGTCGGGTGACACGCGCCAGCCGAGCAGCGGCCGCAGCGTGTAGTGCAGGAGCACCAGCACCACGAACGCGGCAATGGTGCGCGCCAGGTCGGTTGGTCTCACCGGCGCACCACGGAATCCGGTCGCGACGCCGAATCCGCGCGCAGTGCACGCAACGCGCGCAGGGAATCCGTCTGCACCGAGTCCGCGTGCGCCGCGGCGCGCGCGGCGCGCTCGAGCGCTTCGCCGGCGGCGACCACGGTCTTCACCGCCGAATCAATGTGGACGCCGGTCTGCCACACGCCGTCCACGCCGCTCGCCACACGCTCGGGTCGCAGCACCATCACCGATGTCATCTCCGATGGCAGCACCGCCGGCCGCAGCAGATAGGTGCGTGCCCAGAGCTCCGAGGTCTTCATCTCCCCGAGCACGGTGCCAACGGGAATGCCCCGTGGGAACGTGCTGCCCAAACCGGAGCTGACGATGAGGGTGCCGGGCTTGAGCAGGGTGCGAACCGGCACGCCGCGCATCTCGAGGAGGTAGCGTTCGGGTTCGCTGGAGCCGTGCGCCGCCACGATGCCGAAGGCGCCGCCATCAGCGCTCATCGCGCTCACGCGAAAGTCGGGGTGCGACCAGACGATCGCGATGCTCATGGTGGGGTCCACGGTCTTCACCATTCCGACGAGCCCGCCGGGCGCGATCACGGGACTGAACTCCCGCACGCCGGCACGCGATCCTGCGGACAGGGCCACGGTGTATTCCTCGCCCACGCCGCGCCCCTGCAGCACCTCCGCCGGGACGAAGCCCCACTGCAGCCGCGCGCCCAGACCCAGCAGCGCTCGCAGATGGTCGTTGTCCTGGCGGACCGCGTCGAGGGCCATGGAGCGCAGCACCACGCTGTCGCGCGTGGCCACACGATCCTCGCGCGTCAGCCACGCCCGGTGCGTGAGCTCGGCGTCCCGCTGCAGGGCCACGAGCGGCGCCAGTACCGTATGCCGAAGCGCCGCCGCAAGGGGATCGCGCGTCCGCTCGGGCAGCACCTGCGCAATCAGCGCCAGCACGACGCAGGCAACCAGCAGAATCGTATCACGACGACTGTACGAACGGGCGGCGGTTGCCACGGCGGACGGTCAGGACTGGAGAACGGACCAGTACTTGTCTTCGTCGTCCAGGATTCGGCCGGTTCCGCGCACGACGCACGTGAGCGGATCCTCGTCCACATGGATGGGAAGATTCGTCTCCTGACTCAGGAGCAGATCCAGCCCGCGAAT
>DATNDS010000021.1:0-2006 GCA_035553215.1 Gemmatimonadaceae bacterium | reverse complement strand
CCGAAATTTCACCGCTGGCTTACGAGGAGTGGTGCGCGCGCGAGGGACTGGATCCATCCGCCATGCGAGAGGACGCGTGAGTCCTCGCGCGTTCGGGCTGCTGCTCGCCGCTGGCGTGTTCATCGCCTGCGGCGACGCGCGGGGCGACCCGCCGGGCACCGCGACTCGCGCTTCCGCGGCAGCGGCGCCCCGGACGCACGCGGACACGATGCTCGACTCGGCGCACGCGGTGACGGCGCGGCTCGACCAGCGCTGTCAATCGGCGACGCGAATGACCAGCCTCCTGGCCGCGATCCGCGCCGACAGCGATTCGGCGCGTGCCGACTCGCTGCGCCGCGCCGAACAGGACAGCATCCGAGTTGCGTCGGCCGATTCGTTAGGCGGCGCCGACAGCACGCACGACGGCGGCGCGCGGGCGCACGGGACCGGCCGGCACCGCGCGCGCCGCACGCACCATCCCGCCGCGGTTGTCGCGGCCCAGCCGGCGGCGTGGCACGGCGAGGTCGCGCGTCGCGCGGTCGACCAGATGCCGCTGCCGGGGTCGTTGTTTCCGGGGTGCCGGGTGGTGGCCTACTATGGCAACCCGTTCTCCAAGCGAATGGGCATCCTGGGCGAGATCAATCCCGATTCGATGCTCGCGCGGTTGCAGCGTCAGTCCGACGAGTATCTGCGCGCGGACAGCACGACGCCGGTGCTGCCGGCGCTGGAATTGATCGTGACGGTGGCGCAGGGTGCAGCGGGTCGCGATGGGATGTATCGCGCGCGCATGCCCGACTCGGTGATCGACAAGGTGGCATCGTGGGCCGAGCGCCGCGGGTACTTGTTGATCCTGGACGTGCAGGTGGGCCGCAGCTCCGTGCGCAGCGAGATCGTGCCGCTCCTCAAGTACCTGCGTCGCCCAACGGTGCACCTGGCGCTCGACCCCGAGTTCGCGATGTCGGCCACCAAGGTGCCGGGTCACGTGATCGGGACGCTGGACGCATCGCAGGTGAACGTGGCGGCGGACACGCTGGCTGCGTTAGTCACGCAGTATCAGCTGCCGCCCAAGATGCTGATCGTGCACCGGTTCACGCGGCCGATGCTCACGAACCACGAGCGCATCCACCTCGACCCGCGCGTGCAGATGGTGATCGACATGGATGGCTTCGGCGCGCCGCACTTGAAGCGCAGCTCGTACCTGCACTACATCTTCGACCACCCGGTGCAGTTCGCGGGCTTCAAGCTGTTCTACAAGAACGACAAGCCGATGCTGACGCCGGAGCAGGTGGTGAAGCTGAAGCCGATCCCGGTCTTCATCATGTATCAGTGAACGAGAGACGCGCGCGCCGTTAGGCGCACGCCGACTTTGGCCGTGTTCACGTACGTCCTCGCCCTGCTGTTCACCGCCGATCGCCAGGAGATCGTCCTCGTGGACAAGACGCGCCCGGCCTGGCAGGCGGGGCGCGTCAATGCGTTAGGCGGCAAGCTGCGCGATGGCGAGAGCGCCGAGGACGCGGCGCGGCGCGAGGTGCGCGAGGAGGCCGGGGTCGACGTGGCGTCGTGGGAACCGGTGCTCGTCTGGCGCGATGCGCAGTACACGATGCACGTCGTGCGGGCGTTCGATGATGCCGCGCGGCGTACGCGCACCGCCGAAGACCAGCGTGTGTTTCGAGCGCCCGTCCACGCGCTGCCGCCGAACGTGATCGACAACCTGCGCTGGCTCGTGCCGCTGGCGCTGGATCGCGAGGTCGCGCTGCCGATCGACGTGCGGAGCGCGTCGCCCACCGGGTCGGGACTCACCGAACCGCCGCCCGCGTAGCGCGCGGGCGGCGTTCGAGTATTCCCTTCGCGCACGCGAAGGGCCATGATGCTTGGTCGCTCGCCGCGCGGACGTGCCGCGCGGCTTCCACTCTGCCGTCGGACATTCCCCTCATGCTCAACGACCTTCGCTTCGCGATTCGCACGCTGTTTCGGAGCCCGGGATTCGCCGTCGTCACCGTGCTCACGCTCGCGTTGGGCATCGGCGC
>DATNDS010000020.1:0-2225 GCA_035553215.1 Gemmatimonadaceae bacterium | reverse complement strand
GAGATCCGGGCGGCGACATTATCCTGTGAGCACACTACCATTCAACAGGTAGCGCGACGGGTTGCCGGAATCGCTCGCGACAGGTGTACAACGATCGTGACAGGATGTTCTGCTCCGTGAATCGTCCCAACGCCAACTCGTACGTCGTCCCCGACACGTTGCTCGCCGCCGGCGAATATCCGGCGCGCGCGCCGACCACGCTCGCGGGCAACGCGAGGGAGAAGCTGCCATACTTTCTCGACGCCGGCATCAGCGCGTTCGTGGATCTCACCGATCCCGCCGACGGGCTCGAGCCGTACTATCCGGTGCTCTACGAGCTCGCCGCCGCGCGCGGCATCGACGTCGCCTATGACCAGTTCACAATTGCCGACATGGACGTGTGCAACCCGTCGCACATGAGCCGCGTGCTCGATGCGATCGATGCGCACCTGGTTGAGGGACGCGGCACGTACGTGCACTGCTGGGGCGGCATGGGCCGCACGGGCATGGTGGTCGCCTGCTGGCTGGTCCGCCACGGGCGCTCGAGCAGTGAAGCGCTCGACGAAGTGAAGACGCTCTTTCAGACCATGTCCGCCGAGAAGGTGCGCCGCTTCGGCGAGACGGGTTCGCCGCAGACGGAATCGCAGCGCGCGCTCGTGCGCAGTTGGGCGTCGCTCGACGGGGCCAGCGCGTCGCGATAGCGCGCTCCGCGCAGCATCTGATCGTCGGGAATTTCCCTCGCGCCCTCCTCACGATGCGCCGGCGCATCCCTGCAATATGAGACCGGCTGGATGACGAACCCAAAGACCAGGCCACGCGGTACGGACACCGACGCGTCATTCGCCACAGCCGAACATCGTCGCCTCGCGGAAGACGCGCGCGGCGAGCGCCAGTGGAAGCGCTGGGGGCCGTACCTGAGCGAGCGGCAGTGGGGCACTGTGCGCGAGGACTACAGCCCGAATGGCGCCGCGTGGGAATATCTGCCGCACGATGCCGCGCGCAGCCGCGCGTATCGCTGGGGTGAGGATGGCCTCGCCGGCGTGAGCGATGACAGCCAGTTGCTCTGTCTCGCGGTCGCACTGTGGAACGGGCGCGACCCCATTCTCAAGGAGCGCCTGTTCGGCGTGACGAACAGTGAAGGCAACCACGGCGAGGATGTGAAGGAGCTCTACTACTATCTCGACGCCACGCCGACGCATTCGTACCTGAAAATGCTCTACAAGTATCCGCAGCGCGCGTATCCGTATGCCGCCCTGCTGGACGAGAGCCGGCGCCGCTCGAGGGACGAGCCCGAGTTCGAACTGATCGACACGGGCATCTTCGATGAGAAACGCTACTTCGATGTGTTCGTCGAATATGCCAAGGCCGCTCCGAACGACATCCTGATGTGCATCACGGTGCACAACCGCGGCCCCGAGACGGCCCGCATCCACGTGCTGCCGCAGCTCTGGTTTCGCAACACCTGGTCGTGGATGGGTGATGCGCTGAAACCCGAACTGCGCGCGGTTGAGCCGTGCGCGATCGGTGCCAGCCATCCGGAGTTGGGGAGCTACACGCTGCACTGCGAGGAGGGCGCGACGCTGCTGTTCTGCGACAACGAGACCAACGCGCCGCGCCTGTTCGGATCCGGAGCGCCGGGCTATTACAAGGATGCCTTCCACGACTACGTGGTCGCCGATCGTCGCGACGCCGTCAATCCGCATCGAGTCGGCACCAAGGCCGCGGCGCTCCATGTGCTCACCGTGGAAGCCGGCGGCGCGCGGCAGCTCCGGCTGCGCCTCACAAACGCGCAGTCCGCGACAGGACCGTTCAGCGATTTCGACGCGATCATGGCGCTGCGACGGCGCGAGGCGCATGACTTCTACGCCGTGCTGCAATCCAGGCTCCCCGACGCCGAGCGGCGGAGCGTGCAGCGCCAGGCCTTTGCCGGCCTGCTCTGGAGCAAGCAGTTCTACTACTACGACGTCCCGCAATGGCTGCAGGGCGATCCCGCGCAACCGCCGCCTCCCCCGGAGCGGCTCCTTGGCCGGAACCACGACTGGCGGCACCTCAACAACGCTGATGTCATCTCGATGCCGGACACGTGGGAGTACCCGTGGTACGCTGCGTGGGATCTCGCCTTTCACTGCATTCCGCTGGCGCTCATCGACGCCGAGTTCGCCAAGTCGCAGCTCGTGCTGCTCACGCGCGAGTGGTACATGCATCCCAACGGCCAGCTCCCGGCGTACGAGTGGCAGTTGAGCGAT
>DATNDS010000019.1:0-6707 GCA_035553215.1 Gemmatimonadaceae bacterium | reverse complement strand
GCTATTTCAGTGGACCAATGGCGTCGCAGCCCGACTATCAGGCGTTGCGCGTGGCCTGCGCCGTGCTGGGCGGCCGCATGTTCACCGAAATCCGCTCGCGGCGCAATCTGACCTACGCCGTCGAGGCGCCCTTCGTGGAGCGCGATATCTCGGCGGGCGGGCTCTACGTGACCACCGTGTATCCCGATTCGGTGCTCGATCTCATGCACCGCGAAATCGCCGACCTGCAGACCGCGCTCGTTGACCCCGATAATCTGCGCGTGGTCGTCTCGCAGTTCATCACGGAATACTTCCTGAATACCGAGACGAACGCCGAGCAGGCGAACTTCCTCGCCCGGGCACAGCTCTATCAGGGCGACTGGCACGCGGCGGACCGGTTCGAGGATGAACTGCGCACGGTGACCCCGACGGACGTTCGCGCCGCCGCGCGCCGCTACATGCGGAACATTCGCTTTGCCTACATCGGCGATACCTCGAAAGTCTCACGGAGCCTCATCACGTCGTTCTGACGGCAGCGACCTCACTGCGCACGGGGAAGGAAGGGATGGCCGCGGAATCACGAGAGGTGGAGCAGGCGTGGTACGCACCGCGGCTCCTGCGCGGAGCGGCGTTCGTCGTGATTGCTCTCGGCGCGCTGCTGCGCATCGCCAACTGGCTCGGCGACCGATCGCTCTGGTTTGACGAAGTTGCCCATGCGCTGAACGTCGCCAGCCGGTCATACACGCAGCTCCTGCGACCGCTCGACTTCGACCAGGTCGCGCCGTTTCTCTTCTCCTGGGCGCAGCGCGCCATGACGCAGCTCTTCGGCGTCAACGAATATGCGCTCCGGCTCGTGCCGTTGCTGAGCAGTATCGCGCTGCTCGTGCTGCTGTGGTGGTCCGTGCAGCGGACGTTCGGACTCGACACCGCGCTCGTGGCGACGATTGGCGCGGCGTTGAGCCTTCGCCTGCTGCAGTACTCCACCGAGGCCAAGGTGTACGGAGTGGACGCGTGCATCACCGTGATTCTGCTTGTTCTGGCTCTCGGGGTGCTGCGCGACCCGGAGCGCGCCGCGCGCTGGTGGTCCCTCGCGCTCGGCGGTGCGATCGCGGTGCTTGCATCCATACCGGCCGTCCTGGTACTCGGCGGTGTGGTCGCAGCGCTGATTCTCTCGCCGCGGGTCCGCGGCAGCCGCGCCTGGCGCTCGCGAATCCTGGCCTCGGCGGTCCTCTGGGCCCTGCTCTTCGCAGCGCTTTACATCACCGTCTATCGTCCCACGGCGGCGGGTCACGCCTATCAGCAGGCGTACTGGGCACCGACGTTGCTGGTGCCCGGCGCTCCGCATCTTGCGGCCCGCGTGATGCGGTTCGCGGGAATCGTTCTCGTGTCGCCATTCGGCCGTGAGGCGCCACGCGTCATCATTGCGCTGTGCTACGCCGTCACATTTGGTGTGGGGTTGCTTGCCATCGCACGACGCCGCGATGGTCTTGAACTGCTCGCATTGCTGCTGGTGCCGCTGCTGGCGATGGCCCTGGCATCCGCAAGTGGCCTGTACCCGGTCGGATCACGCCTGCTGCTCTCTGCGACACCGCTCACGGTGATCGTGGATGCGGCGGCCCTCGGCTTTCTCATCAGCCTGGCGGGGCGGCGGCTGCGGCAGGTTGCGTATCCCGCACTCGTGCTCGGACTGCTGGTCTGGCTACTTCCTCCCACACGAGACTACGCGCGCACGCGAGAGCGGCCTGAGGATGCCAGGCCGCTCATTGCGCGCCTCGTTGCATCGTCTCCAGGGGAACCAGTGTATGTCTATGCAACCGGAGTCCCTGCCTGGACCTTTTACACGACGGATTGGAAGAACCCGGACACCGCCAGAGTGCGTCGGATGGCGGACCTCGTGAATGCCGGCGGGCCGGCATTCTACTACGTGCCGCACCGCGGAGTGCCGGTGCAGGTCGACAGCGATTCGCTGACTTTCGTGCACAGCGGCCGGCGCGAGATCGTCGGTATCGGATCCGGAATCTTCCAGGCATCGGGCGACCTGGCAGCAACGCACGACTCGCCAGACTCCGGCTGGGCCGACAACGAGGCACGCAGAACGCTCGCGCAGGCAGACTCGTCGGCGTGGGTGGAGATGTCGTCGTGGACGAGCCGCAACGAAGTCGCGGAGCTCATGGACGCGTTCCGCCGTCGCGGGTGCGCGATCTCGGAATTCGACTCCACACGATCCCGCGCGCTCATTTTCAGGGTGGGGGGTGGGGGTGGTTGCCGGTAGCCGCTCGCTGGTCGCTGGTTGCTGGTAACTGGTCGCTGGTCGCTGGTCGCTGGTCGCTGGTCGCTGGTCGCTGGAAGGGAGTAGCGAGTCCAGCAACCAGCAACTAGACCTCGTGCATCAACTCCCGTTCATACGCCGTCAGCACATCGGCGCGGCTGAGGATGCCGATGAGGCGCGGACTGGCGGGGCTGGCCACGACCGGAATCACGTCGATCGCGCGCGTGTTCATCTTGCGCAGCACGTCACGCAGTGACTCCGATGGCGTCGTCACCTCCGTGGGCTCGGCCAGATCCGCGGCAAGGAGCAGTGGGGCGAGCTCGCCGCGGTCGAGCATGGCCTGACGCAGGTTCGCATATGTGATCACGCCGAACAGCAACCCATCCTCGTCCACGACAGGAAGTGTCGGAATCCGCGTACGGCCTGCCGCGGCGATGACATCCGCGAGCGTCGCGCCGGGCGACAGCGTCACCGGGTGACGATCGAGCGCTTCATGGGCCTGGATGCGATCCATGAGCGCGCGGTCCGCGCCATGCGCCAGGTGCTCGCCGCGCCGCTCGAGCCAGCCATCGTACAATCCATAGGGCGCGAAGCGGCGCGCGGTGGCATAGGCGATCACTGACACCAGCATGAGCGGCGGGACCAGGCCATAGTCGTTCGTCATTTCGAACACCATGAAGATCGCGGTGAGCGGCGCGCGATTCGCGCCGGCCACCAGCCCCGCCATCCCGACGAGTCCCCACGCCGCGGGATGCAGGCCGAAAGTCGGCAGCAGATCCGAGGCGAGTCGTCCCATGCCGCCACCGAGCGCAGCGCCAATGAACAGTGTAGGCGTGAACACGCCACCTGATCCGCCGGAACCCAGGGTGACGGACGTCGCGACGGACTTGGCCAGCGCCAGCGCGAGCAGCAGGTACCACGCGATGCCGCCGAACACCGGTGCCGGAATGGCGAGGTGCCCGTTGCCGATCAACAGATCGCCCGACAGATAGACGATGAAGCCCACCGCGAGTCCGCCGCACACCGGACGAAGCCAGTGTGGCCCGCGCATGGTCTTGAACACGTCGGCACTGCGAAAGAACATGCGCGTGTACATGGCCGACCAGAGCCCGCAGGCGATGCCGAGCAGCGGATAGAGCAGAAAGATCGCGAGCGGCCGGATCTGGCCGTACGGCGGAATGTGAAACGCCGGGTGGGAGCCGAGGAACGGGCGCACGGTGAGGGCACCAGCGACGCTCGCCACGACGACAGGACTGAACGCGCCGATGGAAAAGGAGCCGAGCACCTCTTCCAGGGCAAAGAACGCTCCCGCGAACGGCGCATTGAACGCCGCCGCGATTCCCGCGCCCGCACCGCACCCGACGAGAATCTTGAGCCGGCGCGGCTGGAAACGCAGCATGCGCCCCATGATCGAGCCGATCGTCGCACCGAGTACCGCCGTCGGACCCTCGCTGCCCGCGGAGCCGCCGGAACCCAGCGTGACGGCGGACGCGAGCGTCCGAATGGCCACCCAGCGCCCACGCAAAATGCCGCCGCGCTTGGCCACGCTGAGCTGCACATCCGACACGTTCTGCCCTTCGGGAATCCGGCGCACCAGCGCCCACGCAGCCAGCAGACCGAGCGCGGTGAGCACGGGACGATACACGACGTGGATGCCGACATCCAGCGTGTGTCCCATCCACGTGATGAAGAAGGCGTACGCGAGATCGATGAGATGATAGAAGCCGACGACACCGAGGCCGGCGCCCACTCCGATGATGAGACCGAACACCATGAGCAGTGCGCCCTCGTCCCAGTCGCGCTGCTCGATCCAGGCGAGCGTGCGCGTCCAGGGCGGGCCCAGCCGCTCTGCCAGCCCGCTCATGGCGGGCAGGATTTCAGCGGGCACCGCCGCACCGGCTACCAGGACGGCGCATTCGCGGCCAGATCGTCGAGCAATCGCAGGTAACTCTCGTAGCGCGCATCGCTGATGGTGCGCGCGGCCACGGCCTCACGCACCGCGCACCCCGGCTCAGCGCGATGGCTGCAGTCGCGAAAGCGGCACTGGCCCGTGAACGGGCGAAACTCCACGAAGCACTCGCCCAGCGCGTCAGCCGCAAGATTCCAGACTCCGACCTCGCGCAGCCCTGGTGTGTCCACCACGAAGCCGCCGTCGGGGAGTGGGAACATGAAGGCACCAACGGTGGTGTGTCGGCCCTTGTTGACGCTCGCGCTGATCGCGCCGACGCGCAGATTGAGCCCCGGATACACCGTGTTGAGCAGCGAGGACTTGCCGACGCCCGATGGACCGGTGAGCACCGAGTTCCGGCCGTGCAGCAGCTCGTGCAACGCGTCCAGGCCGATGCCCATTCGCGCACTCATCGGGAGGATTTCGTAGCCTGCACGCGTGTAGTCGGCGAAGCGCTCGAGTGTGCCGGCGGTGGCGAGATCCATCTTGTTGATCACGATGCGCGCGGGAATGTCATTGGCGGCCGCAATGACCAGAAAGCGGTCGAGCATGCGCAGGTGCGGCTCCGGCTGCGCCGCCGCGAAGACGACTACCACCTGGTCCACGTTCGCCACGACCACACGCTCGCCGTACGCTCCGCCGGGCGCGCGCCGCGCCAGGGCCGATCGACGCGCGCCGATCGCGGTAATCGTCCAGGCACTGGCGGCTGTGCCACGTCTGCCGGACTGCTCCGGTTCGCCCGGCTCGATCACGACCTCATCGCCCACCGCCAGCTTGAGCGTACCCGCCTGCTTGAGCCGTCCGCGCAATGTCACATCGCGGGTGCGTCCCTCCTCGTCGCGCACATGCCACACCCCTCCGGTACCGCGAAGGACCACTGCCTTCATGAGACGGTCATTCCTCCTCCGGCTCCTGCATCGCTTCCCACCATGGCCTTCCGCGCGGCCCGCTGCGCTCGCGCACGATCCCATCGAGAAGCGTCTTCACCTGCTCCAGTGTCATGGCGCCAACCTGTGCCCGAACGTCCGATTCGCTCATGCCCCGCGCCAGGAAATCGGTTTCGATATGACCCGAGACGTGCGGCGCGCCCGGACTCCAGCGTACGAACAGCAGAAACGCGCCCACCGGCGCCGACACGTCACCCGTCTCATCGGTCTCGATCTCTACGGAATATGCCGCACCGTCCGGACCCTCGAACGCCGCCGGGCGCGCGTGCACCGCCGCGTAGCCGCCAATCGTGTGCTCGTCGCCTTTCGAGTGATCCGGAGGGAGGAATTGGCCCATTCGACGCCAACGTCAACGCCGCGCGCCGAGCAGTTCGCGCATCACGTTGCCGGTAATGAACGCCACGTTGGCCGGACGCTCTGCCAGGCGGCGCATGAGATACGGATACCACTGCGTCCCGAACGGAACATACACACGCATGTTGTAGCCCTCCCGCACGAGCTGTTCCTGCAGGTCGCGACGTACTCCGTAGAGCATCTGGAATTCGAATCGTTCGGTGCCGATCTGGTGTTCCCGCACGAAGCGCCGGATCCGCGCGATGATCGCGGGATCGTGCGTGGCCAGTCCCGGATAGTTCCCCTTCTCCAGGAGCTGTTCCATGCATTTCAGGTAGGTGGCATCCACATCCTTCTTGGCGGGAAATGCCACCGTGGCCGGTTCGTCGTATGCCCCCTTGCACAGCCGTACCCGGCAGCCGAGCTCGATTGCACGCTCCACGTCGGCCGGCGTGCGATAGAGGTAGCTTTGCAGCACGATGCCCACGTTCTCGCGGTAGCTGGGATACAGCCGATCCTCGAACATGCGCAGCGTACGCTCCGTGTACGCGCTGCCCTCCATGTCCAGTCGCACGAAGGTGCCGTACTCGCGCGCGCGATCGAGAATGTCGTGCATGATCTGCACGCACAACTCGTCGGAGAGATCCAGCCCCATCTGCGTGAGCTTGAGCGAGACGTTGGCATCCGCCTGCTCCGCATGAATCCGGTCCAGCAGCATGAGATACTGCGCGCCGGCCGCACGCGCTTCGGCCTCGTTGGTCACGCTTTCGCCCAGGAGATCGAGCGACACGCTGATGCGTTTGGCGTTCAGCGCACGCACCGTGGTGAGCGCCTCGTCGAGCGTTTCGCCGGCTACGAAGCGTGACGCGAATCGCTTGGCGAGCCCGTTGCCCCGTACGAAGCGGAAAATGCGCGGCTGGTTGGACAGGAAGAGGAAGGTCTGGCGAAGCATCTGGTGTGGATAGTGACTGGTCGCTGGTAGCTGGTAGCTGGTAGCTGGTACGATAGGAATGGTCAGCGCGGAAATGCGGTGGCGCGGAGAATGGGGAAGGTGCCGCCGCGCGCGAGATCGGTGTCGAGGACGTTCCACGTGGCGAGCCCGTCATCACTTTCGGGTTCAAGCAGGTAGAAGGCGACGATGCCGTGCGGCTGCGCGGCGGACACGAAGTACGATCCGGCAGGGACCGTCGTGCGGGAGTGATCCCAGCGTCCATCCAGGAGCACCTCGTGG